>URUZ01000034.1 GCA_900551225.1 uncultured Clostridium sp. | reverse complement strand
ACTTGGCCTCCATTGCTGCTTTAGCTGCCTCTGTGGGCGCTTTTTCACTGAGGAACGGGCCGCCAGGCACCATGTTCATGACGAAAAATGTGATGGTAGCCGCCACGAACAGAGTGATAACTGCTGTTCCAACTCGTTTTGCCAGATACTTTAACATAGATACCTCCTGTATTTCTCTTTTGTTTTACAAAAAAAAACGCCTGATCCAGGCTCAAGTCTTAGCCAAAGCTATTCAAATATTATAAATATACATTTTAGTCTTTAACCCCCCGTTTGTCAACCTTTTATAAGTGATTGTCAACACTTAAACACAGGGAAAATACTGGTAATTGCCGTCTTTCGCCAGTATTGACATTAGCCGTAAATGGAACTATACTCCTCAGTAGAAGTTTAAAAACTGATCTATATATTTGAAGGAGGAACAACTATGCGTTTAGAAAACGTTACCTGTAAAAAGGTAGAAGAATACCTCACCAAAAGCCAGATCGTGGTCATTCCCGTAGGAAGCATCGAGAACCACGGCAAACATATGCCACTTGGCACCGACACGCTGATTCCCAACAAGATCATCCAGCTTCTGGAGGAAAAGAGCGGCGTGATGGTAGCCCCCACCGTTCCCTACGGCGCAACCAACACCATCATGGGCTGTCCCGGAACCATCACCATCGGCACCGACGGGCTGGTGATGCTGCTGACCAAGATCACCGACTCCCTGTTCCGCTACGGCTTCCGCAAGTTCGTGATCTTAAACGGCCACGGCGGCAACAACAAGGCCATTGAGACCGTGGGCATGCAGCTGCACAGGCGGGGCGCCTGGCTGGCCAATTTAAACTGGTGGCTGATGGCCGGAGAGCTTCGCCCGGAGTGGAAGGGCGGACACGGCGGCGCTGAGGAGACGGCGGGCGTTATGGGCGTGGACCCCTCCCTCATCGACTATGATTATATCAATGAGCCCATGGATCTCATCGACGACGTGGCCCCCAACATGAAGACCACCGGCTGGGGCAGTGTAGACTTTAAGGGCGCTACTGTGGTATTCCCCAGGGAGATGCACAACTACAGCGGCAATGGCTGGTACGGCAAGGACGAGCCTCATCTGGCAACAGTAGAGTGGGGCCAGGAGATGCTGCGCACCTTCGCAGACTACATGGCCGACTTCCTGGAAGAGTACGAGAAGCTGGATCTTCCCAAGGCTGAAATCTGATCACCCCACACATTACACAACAGACAGGAGTTTACATAATGAATACATCTATCAATCCCAAGAGCATGGAGCTGATCGCCGACCTTTCCAATGCCTTCGGCCCCTCTGGCTTTGAGGACGAAGTTTTTGACGTTGCGAAAAAGCACTGCGGCGATATTGCCCAGGTCACTGATGACTGCCTGCGCAACATCTACATCCGTCCCAACGGTTTTAAAGGGGACCGCCCGGTGTTTATGCTGGACGCCCACTGCGACGAGGTGGGCTTCATGGTCCACTCCATACGGCCCAACGGAACCCTGCGTTTCGTGTCCTTAGGCGGCTGGAACATGGACAGCCTGCCCTCCTCCAAGGTGCTGGTGCGCAACGCCGAAGGCAGATACCTGCCCGGCCTCATCGCCTCCAAGCCCGTTCACTTTAAGAGCGCCGCGGAGCGCAGTTCCTCCGCCGCCGCTGCCATTTCCGATTACATCATTGACATCGGCGCTGTCAGCGCGGAAGAAGCCAGGGATGTATTCAAGATCCGCATCGGCGAGCCAATTGTATCCGACGTGCAGTTCCAGTATGACGAGGACCATGACATTATGATCGGCAAGGGCTTTGACTGCCGCATCGGCTGCGCAGCCCTGGTAGAAACCCTCCACCGCCTTCAGGGCGCAGACCTGGATGTGGACGTGATGGGCGTCCTCTCCTCCCAGGAGGAGGTTGGGGAACGCGGCGTGCAGGTTGCCGTGAGACAGGTCCGCCCCCAGATCGCCATCTGTTTCGAGGGCTGCCCTGCGGACGACACCTTCACAGAGCCCTACGCCATCCAGACAGCCCTGAAGAAAGGCCCCATGATCCGCTTCATGGACAAGTCCATCATCTGCAGCCCCAGATTCCAGCGCTACACCCTGGACCTGGCCGAGAAGCAGGGGCTGGCCATCCAGGCCTCTGTCCGCGAGGGCGGCGGCAACAACGGCGCCATGGTGAATACCGCCCTGGACGGCATCCCCGTGATCGTGGTTGGGGTTCCGGTGCGATATATTCACTCCCACTACGGGATCACCTCCTACTATGATTTTGAGGCCACCGTGCAGCTGGCTGTGGCTGTGGTGAAGTCCATGAATGAAGAGATTATCAAGAGCTTTTAATCTGTGCCCGGAGCGCAGACAGGGGGTGGAATTCTATGAATTCCGCCCCTTTAGATTATAAGATTATAACTTTACATAAATTGGGATTTGGGAGGTATCAAGGTGAGAAAACAGAGAAAAATAAGCGTTGGCGTGGGACTTTTACTTTTAATAGTATGTTTAAATGGGTGCAGCCAAAACACCGGTAATAAAGAAATAGCAGAGTCTTCTGAACCAGCAGCGCAGACAAGTTCCGTTCTCAATCACACAGACAAGCAGACGCCAGAATTGCGGACGGTAATGGACCGAATCACAGGGAAGCAGGGACTAAATAATGCCCTGAATTATGAAAAAACAGCAGATGGTGTAACCGATGATGCCATTGTCCGGTTATGCCAGTCACCAAGCGGAAAATATACGGCATATGGCTTTATCAGCCCTGAATATGGTAAAAAGGGAATTTTAATTGATAACATCATTGAGGATGAAAGCAATTGGAATTATTTTGAAGAAAACTGGTGCTATGGAGATGTCCAGCCAGCTTTGGAAGAAAACGGAGAATATGAAGTTACATTCACTTTTGTACAGGAAGAAAACGGGAATAATCATGTGAGAGAAATCTGTTATGATACGTACGATACAGGAACCATGTCTGAACGGGAGTAGAAGGACTGATTTATAACGATGAACCGCACGCTTTGCGAGCGCTTCACCGCGTACAATAGGAGTTCGAGGGGTGAAACCCTCGAACTGTAGTCACACAGATGGAACTGCCGCAGTTCAGAAAGGCCGGTTTCCAGGGTTAACGTTTCCAGGGGCCTTTCCCACAGCTATGGGCCGTGCTCCCCCGCACCACCAGCTCCGGTTTAAACACCGTATCCTGGCCGGCCGGTTCCTCTGTCCCGCCGCCGATCAACTTCCTGGCCGCCTCATAGCCCATGTCATAGGCCGGCTGGCGCACTGTTGTAAGACGCGGTGAGAAAAAGTCCGAGTACACAATATCGTCATATCCCACCACTGACAGGTCGTCCGGAATCACAATCTGATGATCCCTGGCCCACTTATAGATCCCGTAGGCGCACAGGTCGTTGGCCGCCACAATCCCGGTCACTCCCTCTGCCACCAGCTCCGGAGCATTTTTAACCCCTGACTCAATGGTGAATTCTCCATTTTTCACATACGCCTTATTGATAGGAATCTGGTACTCCCTAAGGGCCTGGCAGTACCCCAGATACCTCTGATTGGAGGCCCCCAGGTCATCGTCCGCCTGGATCGGCCCGGTGATGCAGCCGATTCTGGTGTGTCCCTGCTCCAGCAGATGGCAGGTGGCAATGTAACCGCCCAGCAGGTTGTCCAGGATCACGCTGTTGGTCATGTCCGCGCTGCTCATACAGTCGATCATAATCACCGGGATGCCGAAGCTGACGATATGGTCCGTCAGCCGGCCGATCTCCCCCGGCTCCGTGCCGCCGAAGGACAGGATAATCCCGTCAACACCCCGGTCAATGAGGATATTGATATAGTTAATATTAGTCTTTGATTTATTGGTGGTATTGCATAAGATCAGGGCATAGCCCTCCTCCGCGCATTTAGCCTCCGCCCCTTTTGCCAGTTCTCCAAAATACGCATTGGCAAAATCAGAGACAACCATGCCCACGGTCTTGGTCTTGCGCGTCTTTAAACTGGCCGCCATGCTGTTGGGCCGGTAGTTCATCCGCTTGGCCGTCTCCCAGACCCGTTTCCTCGTTTCTTCGGCAAGCCGATGAGGCTTATTATTTAAAACAAGGGACACAGTGGTGGGAGACAGGTTCGTCTCTCTTGCAATATCTTTTATTGTCACTCTCATACATCGGTCACCATCCATTTTAACCCCATTATACTTTAAAATATAAGGCTTTACAAGTTTAAACTGACAATGGAAGTGGCCTCCCGGCTGCTGTTCACAGGCAGTATCCCGCGGGCGCCTACGCGCCCTTTATTACCCCTGTGCCAAACGGGCTGTTCCGGGCCTCAATACATGGCAGCCGCCGCTGGATGGCTGCCCTTGCATATTCAATATCCTCCTTCGCCTCCTGGGCGTTGAAGCAGCCGATGCACACCATATCCTGGCTGCGGACGGCATTATACGAGAAATTCAGCCCCACATAGGGCGTGGTCCGCCCTGCCGCGCAGGGCTTGATGGTGATCACCGGCTTCTTGGCATGGTGGATAATCTTGGCCACGCTCTCGATCTCCACCTGCATGAGAAACCCCATGCAGTTGAAGATCTGGATATAGGTCTCCACATCATAATCATTTGCATCCGCATACTGGATCACCTCCGGCATGTGGGCCGACAGGCCAGGGATCATCCCCGCCTGCCGGATCATATACAGATAGTCCGGCAGACGGTCCATGGTCTGTGTGTTCTTGTTCAGCAGCTGCTCCACGCAGGAGTGGAGGGGCAGGCAGAACCTGGCTCCCCTTCTGGCGCTCTCATTGATGGCCTTTTCCGCCTCCCTCCTGGCTGCCGCCGTATCATCCACATTGATGATCACCGTATCCATGATGGTCATCTCTTTCCCGGTCCGCTCCTGGGCCAGACGGACCCCATCGATCAGGTCCTCATCCACCCCGAACAGCCCCAGCACCGCATTGATGCCCTGGTCCATAAAGGTGGTGAATATGTCGGCCACGGTGTCAGGCCGGCTGTGCCTCTGGAGGATCAGCTGGTCCTTTGCAGGGGTCTGGTGGCTGAAGCCGGATATCCAGTTGCATCCGATCACCAGGCGGGGGATCTGGATTCCTGCCACGGTTGTAGTAGGAAAACTTCTGTCCATTTTCATCACTCCCGTTTCTCATAGAAGAGCACTGCGCCCTTGATATAGCCGTCCTTCTTGTCACAGGCTCTCTGGAACATATTCTCCATGGCCTCGCTGTCCTTATAATAGGCTGTGTGGGTGATGAATTTCTCCGGCTCATACACGCCCTTTTGGATCATGGTATTGGCCCTGGGCAGCATATCCGTGTAATGGCTGTTGCTGAAAGGCGACAGGTTGTAGACCGTCAGTCCGCCCAAATGCCATTTTGTGCCGTTAAATGTGACATCGCCCCTGTGGAAGCTTCCGATGACGAATTTCCCTGCTGCCTTTGTCATGGAATCAGCCAGGTGGAATCCAGAATCAGAGGCCCCAAAGTCAATGACAACGTCCGCTCCACCTGCCGCCTGGATCTCCTTGATCAGGCGTTTGCCCTCCTCGCTCTCCGGGTCAGCCACCTCTGTGGGATTCAAGGCCCTGGCAGCCTCTCTCCTGTCCTCCCTCAGCTCAAACACGGTGATTCGTCCCGCCTGGGTGCTTCTGGCCAGCCCCTTTAAGGTGAGCTGTCCCATGTAACCTGCGCCAACCAGCACCACGTGGTCACCCATCTTTATGTCCGCAATATTCAACAGGTTCACAACACAGCAGGTGGGCTCATACACCACCCCAGCCCAGTCCTCGGTGTCGTCCGGCAGCTTCACCACGCCGTCGGCCCTGTTGAGGAAATATTCGCTCATCATATCATTGCCGCCGTAGGCCGCGAATATCTTGTCGCCCGGCTTCACATTGGTCACCAGAGAACCCACCTTCTCCACAATCCCAACACCCTCATGTCCGATCACATAGGGCATGGGACCCGGGGCGTTCACGCCCCGGTACAGCCAGGAATCCCAGCAGCACACACCGCAGGCCATGGTCCTGACCAGCACCTGGTCAGGCTCTGGTTCATCCGGCAGCTCATGCTGTCCGATTCCCAGCTTCATATAATCTGTTACATACACACCCTGAACTAACATAAAATACCTCCTCATCATGGACGCCAAACGGCTCTGAACCGGCCGTTTGTGCGCAATATACGTTGTCCCTTACTCTGCTTTCCTGGCTGCCCACAGGAACCCGCGCCTCTGTACCTCAGACACCTGAGGGATGTCAAATATATCATCATGGTGCCCCAACGCATTATAAAACACCCTGCCCTTGCCCCAGAGCTTGGTGTACACCGCAGGCATACTCACCACGCCGTTGGCCTGATGAGGCCCCTGGGTCCTGACCTGGGAGTCAGCCAGCACATCCACACACGGGTCAATATGCAGATAATACTGTTCCGTGTAAACGCTGAAATCTTCCAGCCCCTCGATCAGCGGCGAGGAGGACTGTTTCTTAAAATTCACATCATAGTGGGTCCAGAAGGCCCCGTCCGCCTCGCACTCCGGGAACCGCTTATGTAAATACGCCAGGTTCTCATCATTCAGCTTGGACACGTGGTGCCGCCAGGGATCACCCGGGTGGGACACCCACTGGCTGCCGGTCATGAACTGCCACTCCACGCTCCAGCGGAAGGCATCGCACATGCCCCCGTGGCAGCCGGCCAGCCCCACGCCGGACATCACAGCCTCGGTGATGGGGAAACAGCATTTGTCCTCCAGCTCCCCCTGGGTCCAGCAGGGCACGATCAGATCCATGGACTTTAAAAACTCCTCGTCCTCCAGATGATCCAGGGTATCTTCCCGGGTCACCTCAAAATCCTCGTTCTCCAGCATTTTCTGAAACCTGGCGCTGACCAGCTCAGGCTCATGCCCTTCCCAGCCGCCGTAAAATATGTACGCTTTTCTCTTCATCATATCCTCCTCGTCTCTACTTTGCAGTGGAAATCTTGGCCCGGATGGAGTCAAACAGGACTGCCACCACAATCACTGCCCCCAGGAATACCTTCTGCCAATACGCATTTACACCCAGCAGATTCAGGCCGTTATTCACAAATCCCCAGGCCAGCGCCCCTGCCAGGGTGTTCAGCATACTCCCCTTAAATGTGCCGCCGATATACACCGCGGCCAGGGCCTGAAGGGACATGTCGCTGCCGGAGCTGGGCTGGCCCGACGACAGCCTGGCCGTCATCACAATGCCCGCGCAGGCAGAGCAGAAGCCGCAGATAGTGAACATGAGAATCTTGGTCTGCACCACCTTAAGGCCGGACAGCGCAGCCGCCTCCACATTTTCCCCAACCGCGATCACGGAACGGCCGAAGGTAGTATACTTCAGCAGAAATGCCCCAACCGCGAAGAATCCCAGCATAATCACCACAGGCACCGGGATCAGGTCCCCGATATATCCTCTGCCCAGGTATAAGAACCCCTCAGGCAGCCCCGTCACCGGCATACTGTTGGTGGTGATCAATATAAATCCCTGAATGGCATACTGGACTCCCAGCGTACCTATAAAAGAAGGAATCCGCCAGAATGTCACAATACAGCCCGATATGGTGCCCACCACAGCCCCCAGAAACACCGCTGCCAGCAGGGCCGGAACCAACGGCACGCCCAGACGGGTGATTAAAAGCGCTGCGTTGCACCCGGCAAAGGTGGCCGCCATGCCGCTGCTTAGATCAATCTCCCCGCCCAGCACCACGAAGGAGACCCCCAGGGCGCAGATGGCCACCACACACACCTGTCTCAGCACATTTAAAATGTTGCTGACCGTCAGGAATTTATCATTTGCAAACGTCATAACCAACACGATTACGATAATCAGAAGCCAGGCCCCCATATTGTTTGCGATAGAAAATATTTTCGATTTTAAGCTTTTGTCCGTCATGATACATTACCTCCCACCGCAAATTCCGTGATCCTGCTCTGGGAAAACTCCGCTTTCTCAACCTCGCCTGAGATTGTTCCCTCGTGCATAACCAGTATCCTGTCACAAATTCCCATAATTTCTTCCAGATCCGAAGATATCACAATCACAACCTTCCCTTCCGCTACCAGCTTGTTGATAATCTCGTAGATCTCCCGCTTGGCCCCCACGTCAATTCCCCTGGTAGGCTCGTCAAATATGATGATCCGGGAGTCCGAAAACAGCCATTTGGCCAGTACCACCTTCTGCTGGTTGCCTCCGCTGAGATACATCACCCTCTGTTCCACAGAAGGGGTGGCGGTGTGCAGAAGCTTCACATATTCCTCCGCCACCCTGCGTTCCTTCTTAAAGTCAAAATAGAGGCCGTGTTTTAAGATCTTCCCCAGGGCCACCATCACAGTGTTGACCTTTACCGAGGAATGGAGGAACAGGCCCTCCTCCTTGCGGTTCTCCGTCACAAAACCGATGCCCCTGCCGATGGCGTCCCTGGGCCCTCTGATCTCAACCGCCCGGCCGCCGATCAGTATCTCTCCGCCGGCCTTTTTGTCCACTCCGAAGATCATGCGCATGGTCTCCGTGCGCCCGGCCCCCACCAGTCCGGCGAACCCCAGCACCTCCCCGGCATGGGCCGAGAACGAGACGTTTTTCACACGCCTGCCGCCGTCTGTCAGGTTCCTCACCTCCAGCACCGTATCTCCCACAGAGCTGTCCCGCTGGGGATACTGGTTGGTCAGCTGCCGCCCGATCATCATCTCGATCATCTCACTTTTGGTCACATCCTTCACTTCCCGGGTTCCCACATAGCAGCCGTCCCTGAGTATGGTCATGCGGTCGCAGATGGTATAGATCTCATCCAGCCTGTGGGTAATGAATATGACCGCAGTTCCCTTCTCCTTCAGCATCCGGATAATGCGGAACAGGATCTCCGTCTCACTGTGAGACAGGGAGGAGGTGGGTTCATCCATGATCACCACCCTGGCGTTTATGCTCACCGCCTTCACAATCTCTATGATCTGCTGCTGGGCCAGGCTCAGGTCCCGCAGCATGGCGTTCACATTCATCTCAATGCCCAGCCCCTGCAGCAGTGCCCTGGCGTCCTGGCGCATCTTATCCCACTGGACGGCCCCCCATTTTAGGGGGTACCGCCCAAGGAAAATATTTTCCGCCACAGTGATTCTCTGGATCAGGTTCAGCTCCTGGTAAATGATGGATATGCCCAGCTCCTCAGACTGCTTAGGAGAGTGGATCTCAACCTCCCTGCCGTCATACTCAATGGTTCCGCTGTCCCGTTTATAGGCGCCTGAGAGTATTTTCATCAGGGTTGATTTACCTGCCCCGTTCTCTCCAACCAGGGCCAGCACCTCCCCCTTTCTCAGGGTCAGGTCCACATCTGTCAGTGCCTTAACACCCGGAAACGCCTTGTTTATTTTAGTTAGCTTCAGAATATTTTCCGTACTTGCCATAGCAAAGCCGCCTTTCCGTCCTATGGTTAAAGGTTCCTGTTACTTGCCAAGCACCTGTTCGGAAGTCAGCTGGCCTTCCTGACAGTAAATACCTGCGGAAATGGGGACGATCAGGTCAAAGCTTTCCCCGTTTAAGTATTTTAAAATGTGTTCTGCCGTAACAGTGGCCTCCCCCGCCGGGTCCTGGGTCACTGTTGCAATATAGTTGGTACCCTTCTTGATCAGCTCCAGTTCCTCGTCCTCGCCGTCATAGCCGATCACTTCCACCTCCGTGCGGTTGGCTCCCACCGTTGCGTCATAAGCCCCTAATGACCCCTGGGCGCTGACCCCATAGACCAGATCCAGGTCGGAGTATACGGTTAATGCATCCTCAGTGCTGGCCATGGCGTCCTCCCTGGCAGATACGTCATACTCGTTGAGCACGTCAACCTCAATTCCGCCCTGCTTCAAGCCGTCCACAAAGCCCTGCCCCCTCTGCTTCATCTGTTCCGTTGATCCGGACATAATCACCATCTTTACAGCGGTTTTGCCCAGGCCGTTAAAATGTTTGGCCGCCCAGGTGCCTCCCAGGAATCCGGCGTCATAGTGCTCGGTTCCGCAGGCATAGACAATCAGGTTGTTGATGGCATCAGGGTTCTGGGTATTGCCGATGATAAATACGGGAATCCCTTTATCCTTGCACTGGGCGAACACATCCTCCATGGCATCGATAAACCAGGTGCTGACCACCATTACATCCACGTCGTTGTTGATCATGTCCTGAATCCCGTTGAGCTGTGTGGCCGCGTCCAGGTTGCCGTCCACAAAAGTGACATCCCAGTTGTTTTTCTCTGCCTCTGACATAAACTGTTCGTACATCCTTACATAATATGGGAAATTAAGGGATACGAAGCTGAGACCGACTTTCAGCTGCTCATCAGAGCCCTCTTTGGCGGTCTCCGGTGCCGCAGTGGTGGTATCCGATGCCGCAGTGGCGGCGGCCTCTGTCTGCACAGCCTCTTTTCCACCGGCAGCCTCAGCCGCGTTTTTTGTACTTCCGCACCCCGCCATCGTAACCATAAGGGCAGCAGCAAGAATAAAGCTCAATGTTTTTTTCATGAAATCCTCTCCTTCTCTATCAGTTATACCTGGTTAATAGTTACCTCCCGCAATCAGCAAATATAAACCGTTCAACCTCCTCTCTGTCCGGCACTGACGGCTGCGCTCCCTTCCTGGTCACGGATATTCCTGATGCAATACCAGCAAAACGGATCGCCTCCTCCACGGTGCAGCCCTCCCCGATTTTCACGGCCATGGCTCCATTGAATGTATCTCCTGCGGCAGTGGTATCAACAGCAGTCACTCTGATGGGATCAAACACCTTTCTGCACTCCCGGTTCACCAGGGCAGCCCCCTTCTCCCCCAGAGTCACTACCACATGTTCCACGCCCCGGTCTAAAAGCAACCGGCCTGCCCTCCACACATCCTCAACGTTGTCCACAGGGATTCCTGTAAGCCTGGCCAGCTCTGTCTCATTGGGAGTTATGTATGTTAAATTGCGGTAGATTTCTTCCGGCAGTCCGCCCTCAGGCACCGGGGCCGGGTTCAGGATCACTGTCTTGCCCTTTTCCCTTGCCCGCTCCACTGCTGCCGCTATCCCGTCCACCGGCGTCTCCAGCTGGACCAGCAGGATATCACAGCGGTCAATCTCCCCATAAAGGGATTCAATCATGGGCCGGCCACAGGCTTCGTTGGCCCCCGGGATCACGACGATGCAGTTATTCCCTCTCCTGTTGATGGTGATCATGGCCATCCCGGTGGGCGTATCCTCCTCCGCCACCCTGATGAAATCCGTGTTGACACCGGCCCTCTCCAGGTTGGCAACTGCCATTTCCCCAAAGGCGTCGTTTCCCACCGCGCTGATGAAGGTCACCCGGCCGCCCAGTTTTCCGCAGGCATAGGCCTGATTGGCGCCCTTTCCGCCCGGTATCTTCTTAAATGCTTCCCCCATCACAGTTTCCCCCTCCTGGGGGAAGTCGGGGACATTTACGGTAAAATCAATGTTGGTGCTGCCGATTACAAGTATTCTTTTCATGTCTCTATCCCCTTTGTTACGCAATATTTAAAGTTAAGATCAGCACCCCGGCCGCGAACAGGAGGATTCCCCCTCCCAGCACACCGAAGGTACGTCCGCCCGCGCCCTTAAACTCCCCGTACACCAGGCCCCAAAGATAAGACCACATGCCGTAGGAATATCCGATTCCCGTGGCAATCACGATGCTCACCACTGGCGCTGCCACAGAGTGGAGGATATTTCCCCCAAAATGGCAGAACGCCCCAATCAGCGCCATGGCCAGAATCATCGGCAGCCCCTTGCCCGGGTGTAAAAACAGCTTCCATTTCCGCTCCTGGGTCAATCTGAGGGCCGTGTACACGCTGGTGCCAAGAAGCGCGCCCACGCTTAAGATTCCCATGCAGGTAAATGAGGAGAAGCCCTCTGGCCTCAGATCCGTGCTGAGCCCGATGGAGGAGGCCACGGAGTAAAAGGGGATCAGCACGGCGCTTGACACCACCAGGATTACAAGGTCCCGGGAATGGGACCGGGGCTTCTCCTGGGGCTGCTGGGAGTCCGCCTTCTGCGGGGAGACGGCCTGGGGCCGGGAGTTCTCCCTCCGCCCTCCTTCCGACTGCCGGTCCCTCATCACCCCGGCGATCTGGCATACAATTGTCCCACAGATCAGCAGAACCGCGGCCAGGATGATTAAGTATACAGAGGAGCCCTCCGCAATCCCTCCCAGAACAGCTGTCAGGAGAATCCCGCTGAGAATGGAACAGGTGGATGTTACCGAGCTTGACAGGATCAGGCCCACACGGCTCACCACAGACAGCTGCAGCTGCATCCCCACCGCATACAACCCGCCGCAAAGAAGCACAATTACAGTCCTGGGTATGTCAGCGCGGATTTCGTTCCATATCCCCTTTGGAATCATCACCGTGTGCAGCGCCCAGATGGACCCCCATACAATGAAAATGGAAAACACATAGAGCCAGCTTAAAAATGCATAGATAGGGTAGTCGCCGGTATGTTTTACCACCTGGAACCAGGACCCCCACAGGAACGTCACCAGCAGCACAATGGCAAGAGCAGTATTTTGAGATAATCCAATCATCTTCTCACCTCATTCCCCCTAAAAATTGACGCCGGCCACAAGCACAATATTGGCATAGGGCGATGTCTCACCCGACCGGACGATCACCTGGGCTTCCCGGGTCAGCTTCTTAAGCTCCTCATGGGGGACATAGGCTGCCGCCCGTCCTCCCATGCGCTCCCCGATGAACCGGTCTAAACCGGCATTCTTCTCCCTGATCTCCTCAGCCAGAATATATGACTCGCTGACCAGCTCACTCTCCACCGCTTCCAGCACCTGGGCAAATGACGGAACTCCCGGTGTCAGCGCCAGATCAATCACCTTCACCCCCCTGGGAACAGGCAGGCCCACATCACTTATCACTATGTACTGGGTATGCCCAACCGCCGCGATCTCTGAAATCAGTTCTGCATTTAGTAGTCCGTTTTTTTTCATTTTCTCCTCCGGCTATTTGTTTGTGTATTTTTTAAGTTTCCGACATGTGAATCGTTTTAGCAAAATTTTAAAAATAAAACAGCGTTTGCTAAAACGTTGTACATAGAATATAGCACAGTTGCATCGTGATGTCAATATGTCTAAAAAAGTATTTTCATCAATCTTTTTATTGTGCATTTTATATTTATATCATAATTATCCAAAACTCTTTTAATATTTTTCTTGACTTTTACACCATTTTCGTCATTATGTCAAAGAAAAAGCATACATTGACGCCAGCCCCGGCGTTCCCTTTTCCACTAAAAGAAAAAAGCTGTGAAAAAATGAAGTCAAATCACTCCATCTTTTCACAGCACCTTTAAATTCATACTCTCATTTACAATTAATCATACAGATGGCACGACACAAAATGCCCTGGCGTCACTTCCCTCTGCTCCGGCATCTCCGCCCGGCAGCGGCCGTCAGCCTGGGCGCATCTGGAACAGAACGGGCAGCCCTCCTTGGACGCCTTGGCGATGGTCCCGATCCCCCGGTACAGCTCGTCCTTATCGTCCATCACCACGGGCTTTGGCACAGCCGCCATCAGCACCCTGGAGTAGGGGTGGAGGGCATTTTCAAAAAATTCCTTTGTCTCCGCCACCTCCACCAGGCGCCCGGCGTACATCACGCCCACCCGGTCGCTGATGAACCGGATTACCGACAGGTCGTGGGAGATGAACATATAGGACAGCTTCCGCTCCCTCTGCAGCTTTTTCATCAGGTTCAGCACCTGAGCCTGCACACTCACATCCAGCGCGGACACCGGCTCGTCACAGACCACGAACTCCGGGCTCACGGAGATCGCCTTGGCAATCCCAATGCGCTGGCGCTGGCCACCGGAAAACTCGTGGGGATATTTCTTTTTGTACATGGGAGCAAACCCGACCTCCTCCATCAGGCGGTCGATCCGCTGGTCCAGCTCCTGCCTGCCGATCTCCGGATTATGGAGCCTGATCGGCTCTACCAAAGACTGTTCCACCGTCCACCTGGGGTCCAGAGCGGAGTTGGCGTTCTGGAAAACGATCTGCATCTTCTGCCGGTAGGGCTTCATCTCCTCCAGGCTCAGCCCGCAGAGATCCTTCCCCCGGTACAGGATCTCTCCCTCCGTGGGTTCATGGAGCCGCAGCACGGCACGCCCTGTGGTGGACTTGCCGCAGCCGGATTCCCCCACAATCCCCAGAGTCTCCTGCTCATCGATGTGGAAGGTGATCCGGTTGACCGCCTTGACGGTTTCGGACTTGGCGCCGAAAAAGCCCTGTTTGCTCGTATAGAATTTACTCAGATTCTTTACTTCCAACAATCTGCTCATGCCTTATCCTCCAGAACGCCCCAGCATCTGCAAAAATGCCCTTCTTCCACTTCCACCAGCTCCGGCTCCTCCCTGCGGCACCGGTCCGTACACCGCGGACACCTGGGTGCAAAAGCGCACCCGATTGCCTTCTCCGTCAGCGACGGCACCATGCCGGGGATGGTGCTGAGGAAATCCTCCTCCTGGTCCAGCTTGGGGATGCAAAGGAACAGTCCTTTGGTGTATGGGTGGAGCGGCTGCTCAAACAGCAGCTTCACCGGAGCCGTCTCCATGATTCTGCCGAAGTACATCACCGCCACCCGGTCACAGATCTGAGCCACCACGCCCAGGTTGTGGGTGATCAGGATAATGGAGGTATCGTACTTGTGTTTCAGTTCATTCATCAATTTGAGGATCTGGGCCTGGATGGTCACGTCCAGGGCGGTGGTCGGCTCATCCGCGATCAGGATCTTGGGATTGCAGGACAGGCTCATGGCGATCATCACGCGCTGGCGCATACCGCCGGACAGCTCAAATGGGTAGGACTTCACAACCTGCTCCGGCCGCTCGATCCCCATGTCGGTGAGCAGCTCCACAGAGCGTTTCAGCGCTTCCTTCTTGGTGATTTTCATGTGGGGCAGCATCATCTCCACCATCTGGTTTCCCACCGTGAACAGGGGATTTAAGGCGGTCATGGGCTCCTGGAATATCATGGAGATCTTACCGCCCCTTAACTGGCGCATCTCCTTGGGGGAGAGCTTGAATATATCTCTCCCCTCGAAAAAGGCCTCCCCCGCGGCCACACGGACCTTCGGCCCCAAAAGGCCGGTGATGGATAAGGAGGTCAGGCTCTTACCGCAGCCGGACTCCCCCACCAGCCCCAGCGTCTCGCCTTTTCCAAGCTGGAAGCTGACGCCGCTCACCGCCTCAAACGTGCCATAATTGGTCGTTATCTCTGTATGTAAATCCTGTACTTTTAAAATCGGCTCCATACTTAACCCTCAAATCTGTTTTTATATTCCGTTATTTGGAGATAGCTGCGAGACGCACGGATCCGTCCGGATAATACAAAAAGCTCTTAACACTCTTGTTCAGCACATAAATATTTGACTTCTCATACAGCGGCACCCAGGGAGCGTCCTCAGCCACAATCTTCTGGGCCTCGGTGTACAGCTCATAGCGCTCGCTCAAGTCATTGGAGGACTCTGCCTTATCCCAGATAGCGTCAACCTCGTCGCTCTTGTAGGAACCGTAGTTGTACTCACCCTTAGAATACAGGCAGTTTCCGAAGAAATAACCCGGATCATTTACAAAGGAGGAATAGCTGGAGATCGCCATATCAAAATTGTGGCTTCTGGTAGCTTCCAGATACTGGGCCCTCTCCATCTTCTCAATGCTCAGCTTCACACCAATCTTAGCCAGCTCAGCCTGAACCAGAATCGCTGTATCCTCATAGTCCTGGTTGCCGGTGCTGATCACAAGCTTCATGTCAAAGCCATCAGCGTATCCGGCCTCGGCCAGCAGGGCTTTCGCCTTGTCCAGATCCGTTGTGTAGGCCCCTGTGGGGTCCGCGATGTGGGCCGGCATAGCGCTGGGAATCACATAATCCAGTTTCTTAGCCTTGCCGCTCATAACATCATTGACGATCACATCGTAGGGTACCGCATAGTTCAAAGCCTGGCGCACCTTCACATTGTCCAGAGGCGCCTTCTGTGTATTGAGAGACAGATACACGATGGAAACGCTCTCGTAGGCCCTGATATCCAGATCCGTGTTGCCTTCCAGCTTTGCCAGATCCTTGGGAGGGATCACTCTGGCGATATCCACATCCCCCTTGTCCGCCAGCAGTACGCGGTTGGACGGCTCAGGAATGATCTTATAGATCACCTTGTCCAGATCCACTTTGCCCTTCCAGTAGTCGGCGCGGGCGTTTAAGATCACCTCTGTGGTGGCATCCCATTTCTCAATGTCAAAGGCGCCGGAACCCACGGTGGTGGTGGTCAGGAAGGTGTCGATCTCCTCCTCTGACATCCCCTCCAGCTGGTTGGGGTTCACGATGGAGAAAATGTGCATCTGCAGCAGGTTAAAGAATATGGTGCAGGGCTTGGACAGCTTGAAGGTCACTGTAAGGTCATCTGTTTTCTCCATGGTGTCAATGTTGGCCAGAGAGTACAGAAATCCCGTATAGTTGGAATCCTTGATGCGGTTGAAGGAATAGGTCACCGCATCGGCGTTAACCGGGTCGCCGTTGGCGAACTTGGCATTCTCGTCCAGATGAATCACATAGGTCAGGCCATCCTCGGACACCTCCCAGTTTTTTGCCAGGGAGGGCTTGATATCGCTGGTATCGGCCATCTCATAACCCTGTTCGCCCGTAACACTTCCGTAGGTCACCAGCTGGTCGTAGGCCGCGTTGATGAACTCGGCTGAGGTGGCGTCCGTGGCCTGGGTGGGATTCAGCGTTTTGCCGCCCTCGGCATATGCCAGGGTCAGCACCTTATTGCCTGAGGCCGCACCGGCTCCATCGGCCTGGGACTCTCCCCCTGCCTGCCGCAGTGGTCGCCGCGCTGGTGGCATTGGGATTGTTTGCGTTGGCATTGCTGCCGCAGCCGGCCAGGGAAGCAGCCATCACGGCGGCGGTCACAACCGCCAGAAATTTTTTCTTCATAAATAATTCTCCTCCATTTCTTTAGATCCTTTATTAAACTCTATGTTAAGGCCCGCATTAGAGCGTGTTTGAAAATTGCTCCAGCAGCCTTACTGAGTGCGATAGTCCAGGGCATCCCGCAGACCGTCACCGAACAGGTTGAAGGACAGCACAAGGCTGGCGATGGCCAGGCCCGGGAAAAAGATCATCCACCATTCCCCTGTCAGGATATAGCCCCTGGCGTCGGAGATCATATAGCCCCACTCAGGCGTGGGCGGCTGTACACCGATTCCCAGGAAGCTCAGGCTGGATACGGTCAGAATTGCGCTGCCCAGGCTCAGGGACAGGCGCACCAGGATCGGGGTGATACAATTGGGCAGGATGTGGCGCACCAGGATATCCCGCCGCGGCAGGCCGATGGCGTGCTCGCCCTCAATGAAGGCGCTCTGCTTAACCGACAGCGTCTGGGCATACATCAGGCGGGCAAAGTTGGGAATTCCGGCGATACCCACGGCCAGCATGGCGCTGAAGCTGTTGCGCCCCAGGGCCACGGAGATGGACATAACCAGGATCAGCATGGGGAACGCCTGCAGGGAATCCATCACACGCATGATCAGGTTCCCGGCCTTCCCCTCATAGTATCCGGAAAACGCTCCCAGCGGTATCCCGATACAGAGGGAGATACAGACCGCCACAAAGCCCAGCAACAGGGAGATGCGAGCCCCGCACATCATCCGGCTTAAAATATCACGCCCAAAGTTGTCCGTCCCCATCAGGTGTCCGGCGCCGGGGGCCAGAAGCTTTTCCCCCATGCTGACCTCGTTGGGCCCGTAGGGCGTATAGAAAAACGATACCAGGCCCACCAGCAGCCAGAGCAGGATCACAATCCCGCCCACCAGCGCCATTTTCTGCTTCATCAGACGTTGGAGAAAGGAAGGCCTGTCTATACCGATATTCTTCTGCTCACTCATCCTTCTTCCTCCTAATTGTATGTAATTCTCGGGTCAACCACAGCGTACAGGATGTCCAGTATCAGGTTGATCGCCATGTAAATCAGAACGCTGACCACCGTAAATGCCTGGACCGGCGCATAATCCGTCTGCAGAATAGACTGGGTGATATAGCTTCCCACACCGGGCCAGTTGAAAATGGTCTCCACCACCACAGCGTTGCCGATCAGGCCGCCCAGCTGGGCGCCGATCACCGTCAGCACGGGTACCAGAATATTGCGCAGTCCGTGCTTGCCCACCACCTGGCGCTCCTTGATGCCCTTGGAACGGGCTGTGCGGATGTAGTCCAGGTTCAGCACCTCGATCATATTGCTGCGGGTCATGCGGGAGATCACCGCCAGGGAGCCGAAGCTCAGGCAGACAGCAGGCAGCAAAATGTGGGATAGCGCGCTTTTAAAGGCGATCATATCCCCGGTCAGCAGGCTGTCCAGAAGATAAAGCCCCGTAATCTGGGTGGGCGGATAAATATTGTCCGCAATCCGTCCGATAGGCGCGGGGATCAGATCATATTTGGCGTAAAGCAGGTAGATCAGCATGAACCCCAGCCAGAACACCGGCACGCTGGTTCCCAGGAGCGTCACCACCCTGGACACGTGATCCGCCATGGAATCCTTCTTGGACGCCGCGTAAATGCCCACCGGGATTCCGATCACCACCGCCAGCAGCAGCGCGCACAGCGCCAGCTCCAGGGAAGCAGGGAAACGCATAGCGAAATCGTATGTAACCGGCTTGCCGGTGTGCCAGGCCGTACCCAGATCCCCGTGCATCACATCCCCCACGTAGCTAAAAAACTGCATGGGGACAGGATCGTTGAGGCCCATCTCCTCGCGGATTCGCTCCACAGCGGCCTCCGGCGCCTGCTCGCCCGCCATCATGCGCGCGGGGTCCCCCGGCACAATGCGGGACAGCGTAAATGTGATCAGAAGCACCAGCAGCACCGAGGGGATCATCTGCAGGATTCGTTTCACGATGTATTTCATGTTTCCGCTCCTCCATATCCGCAAAAGAGCCATAGATTAAATACTCTATATTAATCTATAGCTCTTCGCCTGAATCGATATATTTTCTTATTTAGTAATTTAACAGATAATTCGGTAAATGTCAATGTTTGTCGACAGTTGACGGTCTTTCCTCCGTCAGCCCTGCAAGCCCTTCCACCAGCTCCCTGGCCACCTTCATCATGGCAAAACTGTCCTTGTTTTTGTTCCGCATATCAGTGTAGAGAAGCACCGTCACCTCCCCCGGCATCATTTTCAGGCTTCCCTTATAGCTCTTCACAAACTCAGGGATCAGCTCCACCTTAAGCCGCGCTTTCTGATACATGGTCAGGCGCACTTCCTGGCGGTTGATGGACACCTCGGTCACATAGGCCCGGTGGGCCAGGGCCTTTAAGGAGGCAATCTTCAGGAGGTTTTCCACGCTCCCCGGGATGTCCCCGAACCGGTCGGTCAGCTCATCCTGCATATCCATATACTCATCTTCCGTCTCAATGGCGGATATACGTTTGTAGATATCCAGTTTCTGATATTCATTCTTGATATAGGAACCAGGTATATAGGCGCTGATATCGCATTCCACCACCGTATCATAGTTCTCATCCTCCACGGACTCGCCCTTAAGGGCCAGCACCGCCTCGTTCAGCATCTTACAGTAGAGGTCATAGCCCACGGCCTCCATGTGGCCGTGCTGCTCAGCGCCCAGCACGTTGCCTGCGCCGCGGATCTCCAGGTCCCTCATGGCGATCTTGATACCGGAACCCAGCTCCGTGAATTCACGGATGGCCTGGAGACGCTTCTCAGCCTCCTCCTTCAGGAGCTTGTCGCGTTTATACATTAAAAATGCATAGGACGTCCTATTGGAACGGCCCACGCGGCCTCTCAGCTGATACAGCTGGGACAGGCCCATGCGGTCCGCGTCGTGCACAATCATGGTGTTGGCATTGGGGATATCCAGTCCCGTTTCGATGATTGTTGTGGATACAAGTACGTCGATCTCCCCGTTGATGAACTCTCCCATGATCTTCTCCAGCTCATGTTCCCGCATCTGACCGTGGGCAAATGTCACCACCGCCTCGGGAACCAGGGCCGCTACACGGCCCGCCACATCGTCGATGTCCGTCACACGGTTGTATACATAATACACCTGTCCGCCCCGGGCCAGTTCCCGGTTGATGGCTTCCCGGATCATTTCCTCATTGAACTCCATCACATAGGTCTGGATGGGAGTGCGGTCCACCGGCGGCTCCTCCAGCACGCTCATATCCCGGATTCCGGCCAGGCTCATGTGCAGGGTTCTGGGAATGGGGGTAGCCGTCAGGGTCAGCACATCCACATTCTCCTTCAGCTGTTTGATCTTCTCCTTGTGGGCCACCCCGAAGCGCTGCTCCTCATCCACGATCAGCAGCCCCAGATCCTTAAACTGCATATCCTTGGAGAGCACCCTGTGGGTGCCGATCACAATGTCCACCATGCCCTTTCGCAGGTCCTCCAGAGTCCTCTTCTGCCTGGCCGGGGTGCAGAACCGGGACAGCATATCCACCCGCACAGGGAAGTCCTTCATCCGCTGCACAAAGGTATTGTAATGCTGCTGGGCCAAAATGGTGGTGGGCACCAGATAGACCACCTGCTTGCTGTCCTGCACCGCTTTAAAGGCGGCCCGCAGCGCCACCTCGGTCTTGCCGTAGCCCACGTCCCCGCACACCAGGCGGTCCATGATCCGGCGGCTCTCCATATCCTTCTTCACGGAATCAATGGCATCCAGCTGGTCGTCCGTCTCATCATAGGGAAACAGCTCCTCGAATTCCCTCTGCCACACCGTATCCCCGCCGTACTGGAAACCCGCCTTCTCCTGGCGGGCCGCATACAGCTTCACCAGGTCTTTGGCGATCTCGCGTACCGCGCCCTTTACCCGGCTCTTGGTTTTAGACCACTCGCTGCCGCCCAGGCGGTTCAGCTTAGGCTTCTTGGCCTCCGCCCCCGCGTATCTCTGGATGCTCTCCAAACGGGTTGCAGGCAGATACAGGTTGCCGCCGTCCCCGTACTCAATCTTGATATAATCCTTGGTGATCTTGTCCCGCTCCACCTTTTCGATTCCGCGGTAGATGCCGAGGCCGTGTTCCTCATGAACCACATAATCGCCCACCGACAATTCGGAAAAGCTCTGTATGGCCTTGCCCTGGTAATTGGTTTTCTTCCTGCGTTTTTTCTTCTTCTCCACACCGAACATGTCGCCTTCGGTGATGAATACGAATTTAATCAGCGGATATTCGAATCCGCGGTGAAGGTTGCCGTGTGTTACCAGGATCTCCCCCGGCTGCACCTGGGAGATGCGGCCCTCCGCCGCAATTCTGCCGCTTTCCACCGCATCGCTGCCGCTTTCCACCGC
>URUZ01000033.1 GCA_900551225.1 uncultured Clostridium sp. | reverse complement strand
GGTTTTCTCTTTATAATATAAAATAAAAACTGGAAAATATGGATCTTTATGGGCGCTGTATGTTTATAAATGTATCCCATCATTACAGAAAATCAGGCATTTCCCCCCGCTCCCCAGTACGTGCGGCGGATGGTACAATGCAAAAAGGAGAAAACAAATATGAAAGTTTATATCAGTGTGGACATTGAAGGGACCGCAGGCACCACCTCCTGGGCCTCCACCAATCTGGGGGACAAGGAGCACGCGGCCGCGGCCAGGGAGATGACGCTGGAGGCCGTGGCCGCCTGCCAGGGCGCCATAGAGGCCGGAGCCACGGAAATATACGTGAAGGACGCACATGACAGCGGGCGCAACATGGATCTGTCCCTGTTCCCCAAGGAAGCCCGGGTCATCTTCGACTGGTCCCTGACACCGGACTCCATGGTCGCAGGCCTGGACAGCTCCTTCGACGCCCTGATGTTCGTGGGCTACCACTCCCCCGCAGGACTTCCCGGAAGCCCCCTGTGCCACACCATGAACCGTGGCAACAACTATGTGAAGATTAACGGCAGCCTGGCCTCAGAATTTCTGCTCCACGCCTACACCGGCGCCTCACGGGGAGTCCCCTCCGTATTCGTCAGCGGGGACCAGATGCTCTGCGACCATGTGAAACAGCATGATCCGGCCATCACAGCGGTGGCTGTCAAAGAGAGCCTGGGACGGGCCACCATCAACCTGCCCACGGACCTGGCCTGCGAGAAGATCCGCCAGGGCGCCAGGGAGGCGCTGGAACACTCTGACCTGCGCCCCATGGCAGTACCGGAGCTTCTGACTTTGGAAATCAACTACAAGGATCATTTTAAAGCCCTCCACGCCTCCTACTATCCGGGCGTGAAAATGCTGGATGATTTTACCGTCAGCTACACCGCCCATTCCATGGACGAGCTGATGACTGCCAGAATGTTTATACTGTAGGCTTGGAAACTTTTTTTATATTTTCCAAAAAAACTGTTGACATTTCTCCGGATCTTAGCTATAATTGCTTTTGCGTTGTTGTGAGACATCGCAATGCGCCGGTAGCTCAGCTGGATAGAGCGTCTGGCTACGGACCAGAAGGTCGCGTGTTCGAATCATGTCCGGCGCATATTAAAGGCCCTGCAAACTTAGGTTTGCGGGGCTTTTTGTTTTACAGATTTCCGGCGGCCTGCTTTCTCTGCCTCAAGAGCATAAGCTGCCGCCCTGATGGGCAAAATGATACCAACAGAAAGCGAGGGAATATTATGTCAAACCAATCTGCCAATACGCGGAATCTGCGTGAAATCTATTTCGCAGGCGGCTGTTTCTGGGGAGTTGAGGAATACTTTTCACGGATACCAGGTGTCTGTGATTCTGTTTCCGGCTATGCCAACGGCAATAAGGACCATCCCACCTATGAGGAGGTGTGCTCAGACAGCACCGGCTTTGCCGAGACAGTGCGCATCCTGTATGATCCGGATATCGTGACGCTGCGCACACTGGCTTTGCAGTATTTCAAGATCATTGATCCGGTCAGCGTAAACCGCCAGGGCAATGACCGCGGGAGCCAGTACAGGACCGGGATTTACTATAGAGACCGGAATGACCTGGCTGTCCTTGAGCCTGTCATGCACATAGTACAGAAGGATTATGCAAAACCACTGGCAGTGGAGCTTAAGCCCCTTGATCATTTTTATCCCGCTGAGGACTATCACCAGGATTATCTGCAAAAAAATCCCGGCGGATACTGCCACATTGACTTCCGTGGTTTGGACAGCCTTGAGGTCCGGCCGGACGGCACTGTGGGCATGAAGCTATCCGAGGAGGAGCTGGCGGAGAATCTGACCCAGGAACAATACGAAGTCACCAGGAAATCCTCCACCGAGAGACCGTTTACCGGGGAATACTGGGAGAATCACGAACCCGGCCTGTATGTGGATGTGATCACAGGCGAACCGCTGTTTACGTCCGCTGCGAAATTCGATTCAGGCTGCGGCTGGCCCAGTTTCACGAAGCCTGTGACGCCCGGCGCTGTCACTGAAACCCAGGATAACAGCTATGGAATGAATCGCGTGGAAATCCGGAGCCGGGAAGCTGATTCCCATCTGGGCCATGTATTCCATGACGGGCCCATTGAGGACGGCGGTCTGCGGTACTGCATCAACAGTGCTGCCCTCCGCTTTATTCCCCTGAGCCAGATGGAGGCCGAGGGTTTTAAAGAGTATCTGCCGCTGGTGAGTTCATAAGCTGAAAATGGGCGGCCCCATGAGCTGAAGTATACAGCTGGGCGGCCGCCCATTTTTGCACACTGGTTTCACATCACATCTGCGATTCGAACTCAGCGATGCTTTTGGCCTTTGCAGCCATTTTATGCCACCTTGTTAAAATCTCCAGATTCTGTTGGCCCAATATGGTTTCTTTCACCTTGTCAGACACCTGACCGAGATCCTCCAACAACTCCAATACACTTACAGCCTTCCCCTGTGCCAGCCCTTCCGCAAATTTCTCCTCCCCCCGGACATCCAGGGCGTCTTCCATATTAAATTCTGTAAACAGCATATTTACCGCCTCCGTCCCATGCTCTCTCAGAAAATCTGTCAGAATCCCTTCTTCCTTACAGTCCGCCATTGCCGAAACAATGGCCTCATCACGGCTCAACCCCTCCCACTGATGGGTCTTGATCTGTTGGATAAACCAAGCGTATTCATACAAGGGCCTGCACCGTTCCAGAATTGGGTGATTCATCGGCAGATTGATATTGATGATCCTCACTTTTAATTCTAGCATAGGTGAATCCGTTTTTTCAAGGAAAGCATCAGAAAGTTTCAGGATTTTTTCTGGTGGAAATGCACGGTCTCCATTGTAGAATACCAGGAATTCCGGAGTAGGTATCTCAATCATGTTCGTCTTGTAAAGATCCCTTGGCTCCACCAGCTTTTCCATGGTCCGGCCATAATAGATGATGTCTCGCAGGGGCATATTGCCGTTGACTGTGGACTGATGTTCGCTGACGACCAGAACCCTTCTTTTAGCAACAAAGGCCAGATCATTTTTCCGTACCATAAACAGTACGCCCTGCAGGGTAGTAAATTCAATGTCCTCTGGTGAGACCTCCTCCTCATCATTCAGCGCCTCATACAGCTTCGCCGCATTCTCAGCCTGCCCGAACAGGGTGGTAAAAGCACTGGATTTGACCTCGCGGTTGGTTGTTACCTGTGTGTTTTGCTCCATAAAAATACCTCCGTATTTAATTGATCTGATGAGAAATATGTGCAGAAGCTGCGTGAATTCAGAAGATTCAGATCTCATTAGAAATGTGGTTTTATCATAACAGATTCTTAGAATTCTGTCCACCGTTTTTCCATATAAAACAATCCACTAAAACAGGACTGCGCATTACATGCAACAGCCCTATATACTGTACCCAAAAACCTTGATTTCTCTACTTTTGTTGTTATCTGCTCACCGGCGCGGATTTTCACCGCCCTCTTCTGTCAGCTTCCGCCACAGACGCTCAAACCCTTCCGGATCGGGCTGTGGACCGCCCTCTGCCTCCACCTCAGCTTCAGCCTCCTCAAATTCTTCCATCAGCTGCCGGTCTGTAAACCCTTCCGGCAGCTCAAACAATTCTTCATCTTTCATGCCTTTGCACACTACCTCTCGCCTGATTCTAATAGAGGGGACGTTTCGGCAATCCCCAGAATCTCTACATAATATAGCGCATTTTATGGCACTTTGATCATCTTGCTCGGAATAACAAGCACTTTTTATAAACTACAGATATTCGCTTTCCATCAGATCCGAAATTTTTACTCTTAGACCTGCCGCCAGGGCTTCCAGAGTGTCCACACGTGGCATAGACCCCTTCCTGATCTCGTGTACGGTTGACGGGGACAACCCTGTAAGTATGCTCACCTGACGCTCTGTTAAATTACGCCGCCTCATGATCTCGTCAAGCAATATCTTCATAATTTCTAGTATATCATAATAACCTGCCGAACTATAATGGAAAAATTATCCATCTGATGGGCAAAACTTACCCTTCCTGCTCCATCACATCCCGGAACACCTTCAGCAGCTCCGGCGTCACCTTGATCAGACGCAGCTTCCTCAGGGACAGATCCGCAGCCTTGTCAAAATCCGGCTCCTCATTCAGAACCATATAATCCTTCAGCGTGATATAATACATCAGCACGTATTTGATGTCCTCACCAGGCACCCTCTCCTGCAGCAGCCGTGTCACCCGCTCCTTCTGCTCTTCCCCGCCCGGGAATACCCGTTTGTAAAATAACTTGTAATCCCGGTCCTTCTCTTCCTTGCTCCTAAAGTCAAACATTCCAGCTCCCATAATCCCTATTCTCCTTATCTGCACCTGCATGGTTGGTATGATCCCTATTGTAACAAAGGAACACCCATTTTTCAAATCGTTTCGGACCGCGCGGCGGCGGTTACTCCAGCCACTTCATTCTCCACACCAGGGCGGATACCAGCAGCACCGTTGTTCCCGCTGCGGCCAGCAGCCATTTTATGGGCAGCAGATCTGCCATGGGACCGAAGAATACCATTCCCAGGGGCAGTGCGCAGGAGGTGGAGATCTGCATCAGGCTGAATACCCGCCCGTGCATCTCCGGCTCCACGCGCTCCTGGATAGACACTGTAATGGGCGAGTTGTAGCAGGGGGCGGTGATTCCTATACAGAGATTAAATATCAGGTATATCCAGAACACTGGCGCCATCCCCAGGCCAATCATGATGCCGCCGTACACCGCCCCGGCCAGCAGGGTGGTCTTCAGGCGTTTCTCAAAGCCGCCCCAGGCTGTGATCAGCAGGCCGCCGGCCACCATGCCAAGGCTGTAGGTCATCTCACTGGCCGTCAGGCGCCAGACCTCCGGCCCAAAAGTACGGCTCACTATCAGCGGCGTCAGAAATGCCGAGGGGCTGATCAAAAACAGCACGGTAATCTGAAACATCAACAGACATTTCACAAACCGGCTTCCTCTTAAATAGGCAAAACCGGCCCTCAGCTCCTCCACCGCCGAAACAGCTTTATCCCCACGCCTTTCATAAGGGCGCACCCGCACAAAAGCCGTGATTCCCACGCCCGCCACCGCCGTGGCCACATCAATCAGAAGGGCAAACTCCAGGGGCGCCGCCGCCATCAGCGCGCCGCTGGCAGCCGGGGCCAGGAACATGGTCAGCGAGGACAGGGTGCTGTTGATCCCGCTGATCCGCATCAGCTGCTCCTTTGGAACCATCTGTGGAATGACGGCATTGACCGCAGGTGTCTGTACGCCGGTTCCGGCCGAGCGCACCACCAGGGCCGCGAACAGGAACCAGATGTTCCTGTAACCGGACATGAAGGCCAGAGCCAGGGCCAGGGTGGCCCCCGCGATCATAGTGTCAGCCAGCATAATCATATATTTGCGGTTGTACCTGTCGATCAGCACCCCTGCGAACAGGGATATGCAGATCTGGGGCAGGAAACCGCACAGCGTGGATATGGTCAGCATTTTCCCGGAGGAGGTGGACAGGGTGATATACCAGACAATGGCGTACTGGACCAGGGATGATCCGAACAGCGAGATGGTCTGAGCAGTTAAAAAGCGGGAAACATTTCCCTTCCAGTTCTTTATTTCATTGGTCATTGCTATTCTCCATTTCAATCATTTCAGGCATCAAAAAAGCCGCGGGCAAAACACTGCCCGCAGCCTGAATATCATAAATGACGACCCCGGAAAACGAGTACCTGAAACAGACGCACCTGTGTACGCCCTTCCACCACTGTCTTCCGGTGATTCAAAAGCATCTATGCTTCCAGTTTAAGCTCCGCACAACGTTTCACCGGCACCGTCTGTACAGAGCTGCTTCGCCTTCTCATCTGATCCGTCAATCTGCATTTCATATGGGATATCTCCTCTATGTTAAATCTAAAAAAATGTTACCATCCCGCCGGCTGTTTGTCAATGGTCTGTTTTGGCAGACACTTTTTCTGCACTGCAAGCCTATTCCCGGACAATTTTAAAATACGTCCTGGCCGTCAGCCGGTACACCAGCAGGTACACCACTCCGAACACCAGGATGGACAGAGCCGTAAAGGCTGCAAACAGCCGGGTATTCCTCATGCTGAACATGGTCAGCATACTGCACATGGGCGTAAATGCCACCAGAATATGGATCACCGCCATGCCCAGAGGCAGAAAAAATACCATCAGCACCTGTCTGGTAATGGTCCGTCTCACCTCAGCGGCGCTCATCCCCACCTTCTCCATGATCTTGAACCGCTCCCTGTCATCATAGCCCTCTGTGATCTGTTTATAATAGATAATCAGCACCGTGGCAGTCAAAAACAGGGCGATAAAAAATATTCCCACGAACAAAATGCTTCCGTACAGCTGGTAGAACTCAGCCTTGATCTGGTTCCTGGCCGTGCTGTTGTAAATCCCGGGAATTTCCGCAGCAATATGTGTCTCAAAAGCCTCCTTCCCCTGGGGGCTGCCCGACAGGTCAAACCTACAGAGATAGCTGACCCGGGGCTTAGAGCTCTCACTCGGGGACAGGCTGTCATAGGCCTCTGCCAGTCTGTACATATCCTTCAGCTCCGGCACCACAAACAGCACCTGGTCCACCGGCGTGGCAAACCCCTGAAGCCAGCTGACGTCAAAGGTTGTTATCTCCCCCTTCAGCCGGTACTTGGTCCCCCACAGATCTGCAGTCTCCCCCTGTGCAAAGGAGGGCGAGTAGTACAGCGCCTCATCCGGGGCCAGTTCCCGATTCTCCTGGTTGAGCCGGTTATAGTCCGCCAGAGGCATCAGATAGACCATGGTGTCCGTTGCATCATAGGCAGGCGCCGCCATGTAGCGGCCTGACCCATACTGGGTGCGGTAGTTGGACTGGTGGAAGTCCTGCATGTTGACCAGCTCACAGCCATTTTTTCCAGCCAGCGCCTCAGCCGCGCCCTTAATGGCCTCCGGGGACGTCTCACCGGCTCCGGCAAACAGGCTGACCTCCCTGGGATACTGGGTCCTCAGAATGTCCTCCTCGCCCACATACAGGCTGGCGCAGGTGGACAGGGTCAGCAGCACAGCTGTGGACAGGATACAGATTCCCGCCAGACCGGCAGCGTTCTGCTTCATCCGGTAGATCATTCCCGACACTGCAACGAAGTTCTCCGGCTTATAATAAAACCGTTTATTTTTACGGAGTGTTTTTAAGATCAGTACACTTCCCGCCTGGAACAGGCAGTAGGTTGCAGCCATCACCATCAGCACAGACGGCAGAAAGGCGGACAATGCCCCCGACGATGTCCTGGCCGTGGCAGCCAGGCCGTAGCCTCCGGCCAGAAAGACGGCGCCCAGCACGGCTGTCACCCATCTTGTCTCAGGTTCCCGCTCCCCCTCCTGGCTGCTGTGCAGCAGGTCAATGGGGTTGGTTCTGGACACGTTAACCAGATCGTAGGCCAGCACTGCTGTAAAACACACCCCATAGATCAGGCAGGTCTGTCCCACCGACTGCAGCGGCACTGTAAACATCAGCCTGGCGGGCAGCCCTACCAGCTTTAATAGCAGCATGAACATGGCCTGGCTGAACAATGCGCCCCCGGCAATCCCCGCCAGAAGGCTGGCCGCCATCCCAAAGACCACCTCCCAGAACAGCACGAAGCCCAGGTGCCGCTTCTCCATTCCCAGCACACAGAACAGGCCCAGCTCCCGCTTCCTGCGCTTCATCACAAAGCTGTTGATATAAAACAGGATCAGAAATACAAATACAATGCAGAGATTGAAGCAGACCGCAACCATAAACTGCATGATATCCCCGCCCGCCATCCGGCTGTCCTCCACCATGATCCCAACCGCGTGGAGAATATACAGCAGCCCTGCCATCAGCCCCCCCGCGCACAGGTAGGGACCGTAGATTTCCCTGTTCTTCTTCATATTAGTCAGGGCCAGCCTGGGGTAAAACAGGAAATTATGCATGGAACTCATGATGTGTCTCCCCCTTCCTGGTGGCCAGCACGGTCAGCGTATCTGAGATCTTCTGGTACATGTCCTCATTTGAACAGTCCCCCCGGTACAGCTGATGGAAAATGATTCCGTCCTTGATGAACAGCACCCGCCCCGCATGGCTGGCAGCCCTGGTGCTGTGGGTCACCATGAACACAGTCTGTCCCCCGGCATTGATCTCCTCAAAGATCCGCAGCAGGCCGTCCGCTGCCCGCGAATCCAGGGCGCCTGTGGGCTCGTCCGCCAGCAGGATTCTGGGCCTGGTTATCAGCGCCCTGGCTACAGCGGCCCGCTGCTTCTGGCCTCCCGACACCTCATAGGGATATTTATCCAGCAGCTCCCCGATCTCCAGCTTCTCCGCCAGAACCCCCAGGCGTTTTTCCATTTCCTGGTAATCCTTTCTGGCCAGGACCATGGGCAGAAAGATGTTGTCCCTCAGGGAAAATGTATCCAGCAGATTAAAATCCTGGAACACAAAGCCCAGATTATCACGCCTGTAGGCCGCCATCTGCCTGTCCGGTATCTGGGACATATCCTTTCCATCCAGGGCCACCGTGCCTGAGGTGGGCTTATCCAGGGCCGCCAGAATATTCAGCAATGTGGTTTTGCCGGAGCCGGACTCTCCCATGATGGCCACATACTCTCCGCTCTCCACAGAGAACTCCACATCAGCCAGGGCTTCAGCCTTGACGCCTCCGAACCGCGTACTGTACACCTTTCTTAAATGTTTCACTTCTAAAAGAGACATAAGTTCCTCCAATCTGTATCATTTATTGTGTCTCCTATTATAGAAAGTACGGAAAAAAGCTGCCATCGAAGCAGCTTACATTTTCTCCGCCGCACCTTACATTTTTGAAAGGTACAGATCCTATTCAATTGCAAACCGTTTTCTGGCAATGCCAAGATACACTTTGGTCCCCTTGCCCTCCACGGACCGGAGGCGGAGGGACTGGCCCAGCATGTCCATGGTCTGGCGGCAGAGATACAGGCCGATTCCCGTGGAACGGGTCTCCCGCCGGCCGTTATAACCGGTGTAACCCCAGTCAAAGACCCTGGGTACATCCTCTGCGCGGATGCCGATCCCATTGTCCTCAACCACCAGCTCCCCCGGACTTTCCTCCGGCACATAAATGCAGATCTCCCCCTTGGGCGCATATTTCACCGCATTGCCCAGAATCTGTTCCAGCACGAACAGGAACCATTTCTCATCCGTCAGCACTGTGCCCTCCAGGTCTGCCAGGCGGACGGAAACCTTGTTGTAAATGAAGGCCGAAGCCATGTGCTTAACCGCTTTTTTCACCAGACTCTCCAGCGGATATTCCTTCAGCACCAGATCCCGGCCGCTGCAGTCCAGGCGCTGGTACTGAAGGGCCATATTCACATACTGCTCCACCTTTAACAGCTCCTGTTCCAACGCCCGGCGGTCCAGAGTCTCCTCCTGAAGCAGCAGCTCCATGGCTGCCGCAGGGGTCTTGACCTGATGGGACCAGAGGGTGTAATACCGGCTGCTTCTCTCCTTCTCCTCCCGCTGCTTCTCCCTGGCCTCCAGGCAGCGCCTCTGCCAGGCCTCCGCTGCCAGAGACCAGGCGGTTTCCAGGCCGGACGCCCCCGCATTTTCCATACTCTGCTCATGGGCTGTGGAAAACAGCTCCTGGCCGGCCCGTCTTTCCACCTCTGCCGCCCTCTGCAGCTGGCGCCGGTACAGGCGGAGATCGAATGCCGAATTAACCAGCACCGCGGCAGACAGAAGCAGGCTGATGTAGGCCATGGGCTGCCAGGGCAGGCCGTAAAGCCACCAGACAATCGTCAGAAGGACCAGCAGCTGGGCGGGGAAGCGCCAGGGCTTTCTGTCTTTCCAGTAAAGCCGAAATAAACTGTGAGGAAACTCTGCGCCGCTCATTGCCGTCTCCCCTCTCTGCCCGTCCCGTCGGAAATCAGATACCCAAGGCCCTTTCTGGTCTCGATAAACCCATTCAGCCCAATTCCCTCCAGCTTCTTGCGCAGCCGCGTCATATTTACTGTAAGGGTATTGTCATCGATGAAATCTTCACTCTCCCACAGCTGCCGGATGATATCGTCCCTGGGTACCACATTCCCCTTGCGCTCCATCAGAAGCTTCAGTATCCGAAGTTCGTTCTTGGTCAGCTCCAGCTTCCGCGGCCCCGCGCTCCCCGCCTCTGCGGCACCCGCCTTTGCGGCACCCGCTTCTGTGACATCCCCCTCTGCGGCGCCAGCCTCCAATGTGCCGTCCCCCAGGCTCAGCACCGCCTCCCCGGCCCTGATCACATCCCTTTTGCCGGTGAAGGTATAGGTTCTGCGCAGCAGCGCCTGGATTTTGGCCAGACCCACCTCCAGTTTAAAGGGCTTGGCCAGGAAATCGTCGGCCCCCATGTTCACCGCCATCACCAGATTCATCTCCTGGTCGGCCGAGGATATGAAGATAATGGGAACCTGGCTCTGCCTGCGGATCTGGGCGCACCAGTAGAACCCGTCATATAAGGGCAGGGAAATGTCCATCAGCACCAGATCCGGGCCGATCCGCTCAAATTGTTCCAGCACTCCGCCAAAATCCTCCACGGCAGATACCTGGTAATTCCACCTTTCCAGCGTCCGCGTAAGCACTGCGGTGATGGTGCTGTCGTCCTCCACGATGAAAATTTTATACATGCTGTCCTCCATGATGAATTGCGTTATTCCGCCCCATAGGATCTGGATGTTTTATAGAACATGCGGTCCTTCAGCACCCGTTTCAAGGGGCCCGGCACCCGCTTGCTCTCCTGGACGGCTTCCTCCAGGATACTGATTGGCCGAAGGGACTGTTTCCTCAGATCCTTCACCACCTGGGCCGACTCCACCTGGGTCTGGGAGCTGTGCACCAGCGTCTCCATGAACCGGGAGAAGGAGCCGATATACCCCTCCCTGATGCCATAGTTCACGTCAATGGCCACATAATTCTGGAAATTCAGGATCTCCCGCCCTTCCGGATTGCTCTGCAGAATCAGGATTTCAATCTCACCACTGTATCTCCATTTCAGCCGCCGCTCCAGCTGCCGTTTAAAGTCCACAAACACCTGGTCGCTGTAATACCACTCCGCGCCACCTGTCTGCTGCACCATCCGGTAGTCCCCTTCCTTCTGGCCGTCATTGGTGTAACCCACAGCGTAGATGGAACAGTACCTGCGGGAATTGTAGTGCAGATAGCTGAATTCCTCTATGATCTCCCTGGCCCCCGGCAGGCTGGGCCTGACGAACAGCAGGACAATAATATGCTTTTCATTTAACTCCCGTTCCTTTTGAACGATTTCCTCATATGTACTCACTGGGAACATGGGTTGACTCCTTTGCATTTAGAAAAAATAATAAGCCGCAGCAGGTAATAAATATATTGCCATAATATCATAAACTCCATGGGCAACAATCAGAGGTACGATGCTCTTTTTTCTTGAAATAAAGAAATACCCGCATAAAATCAGCGTATTTAGTGTAATGTTGAAAAACTCGCCAAATACAAAGCGGACGGGCGGCCAGTGAATCATATAAAAAACAATGCAATTCAAAATTACAGCTAACACTCTATTGTTGAATAAGAGCATAGATTTATGTAATATAAATCCCCGCAACACGATTTCCTCTGTAAATCCCACACAAACAATGCAGAAAATAGATCTGACAAGTATGAACTGCCAATCTGGTGAAGAGGCAAACATTCCATAGTCAGTACCCATAATCAAAAAGGGAATTTGCTGGGCCAAAAACATGACTGCGCCAATTATCACACCAATCAGTACCTCTTTAACTGTAATCCGGTATAATCCAATACTACTCATTGGTTTTTTCTCAACTTGTGAAACATATATCAAGATGGGTATAGCGACAAATGCGTAAGTCAGAACGCCCATCCACAAGCTGTCCGTATGCAGCAGATTACTTAACTTATTAAATAAAAGCACCATTATCAGCATTAACAGATAGCAAATTACTATTTCTATGGTTAATTTTATCTTAGATTGATTCGTCTTATTTAACACCATGCAAATTCATCCCCTCTTATGTTGGTTCATCCACAGTCCCAGCCGTATATTTGTAGTCTAAAGCCAAATCACATAAAAGTCAATTTTTCCATGGCATGGATAAGACATCTACTTTTTTAATATTGCTTTAGAGATTCTTTTCTTTTTTCTGCGCGTCATTTTCAGAAATGTCCATTATGATTCTTATATTATGAGGAGGTCTGACATGACAATTGAACTTTTGACACAGTATTTTCTGCAATATGGAGCTGCATTTATCTTTATCATCGTGCTTTTGGAGTATATGAACCTGCCCGGGTTCCCGGCGGGCATCATCATGCCTCTGGCCGGGATCTGGGCCGCCAAGGGGGATATCAGCTTTGCGATGGCCATGGTGCTCACGGTCAGCGCAGGGCTGCTGGGAAGCTGGATTCTGTACTTTCTGGGAAAATTTGGAGGAGAAATGTTTATCAACTGGTACCTGAAGCATTTCCCAAAACAGGAGAAGCTGATCCGGAAAAATCTGAATATGCTGCGGGAAAAAGGGGCTGTGGGCGTGTTCATCAGCAAACTGGTACCCATGGTGCGCACCATTATATCCATTCCGGCGGGCATTGTGGGAATGAATTTCTGGAGCTATACGGTCAGTTCCACCATGGGTATTTTCCTGTGGAATCTGGTGCTGGTGGGGGCGGGATATGCCATGGGCGATTCAGCACTGGGGCTGTTCGGCTGATTGATAAAGGAGGCATTTTATGAAAATTGCGATGTTTACCAACAATTATAAACCATTTATCGCCGGAGTCCCCGTCTCTATTGAGCGCCTGGCCGATGGGCTGCGGAGGCTGGGCCACACTGTGGTGGTCTTTGCGCCGGATTACGGTACCGGGGAGGACGAGCGGGACATTGTGCGCTACCAGACCATTTACCGGAAAAAGAGCGGCGTTGTGGTTGGGAATTTCCTGGACAGTGTCATTGAGCAGCAGTTCCGGATGATGGACTTTGATGTCATCCACGTTCACCATCCTATTGCCTCAGGTTACACGGCCCTTTACCTTGGCAGAAAATACGGGGTCCCGGTGGCCTATACCTACCACACCAAATATGAGGATTATCTGCACTATTTCAGGCTGTTTGAGGAAATGCAGCGCCGCCAGGACCTGTTCCACGGTCTGACCAGATACAGTCAGGAGGTGCTGGTGCCTGGATATATGTCCCTCTTTTCCAACCAGTGCGATCTGGTTTTCGCCCCTACGGAAATGATGAGAAGTATCATCACAGCTTCCGGCGTCCGCACCCAGGTGGAGATCCTGCCCACAGGTCTGGAAGATGACGCTTTCCAGGAAAATGCCGGAAGATCCGCCGCCCTGCGGGCGAAATACCTGGACGGCCGCAAATATCTGTTCTGCACGGTTTCCAGACTGGAAAAAGAGAAAAATCTGTTCTTTATGCTGGATGGCCTCTTAAAGCTGAAGGAGATCATGGGCGGCTGTTTCCGGGTGGCTGTTATCGGCGAAGGGCGGCAGCGCCAGCAGCTGGAGGAAAAAGCGCGGCAGTACGGCCTCTTGGACAACCTCGTTTTCACAGGCAGAATCCCCAATCACCAGATCAAGGACTACCAATTTGCTTGTGACGCCTTCCTCTTCACCTCCCAGTCAGAGACACAGGGTATTGTGATGCTGGAAGCCATGGCCGCCGGGAACCCGGTGGTTGCGGTGAAGGCCAGCGGTGTTGTCGATGTGGTGAGGGACGGTTATAACGGTTATATGACCGGAGAGTCTCCGGCGGAGTGGGCGGCCGCCGTCAAGAAGGCAGTGTCCGTGCACGAAGAACACCAGCGTCTGAAACAGGGCGCCAGAGCCACTGCACTTGGCTACCGGAGTATTCAGATTGCACGGAGGGCGGAGGGCTGCTATGAGAAGATAGCGGGCCGAAGGGGAGGTGGGAAGCAGGCGGCGGGGTGATGGCGCGGCGCAGGGCCTGCTGGCTGGCAGCAAGATATACAATCCATCAGAGGCTGGCACCATTAGTCCGGATTACCTCCTGATACCAGTAAAAGCTGTCCTTTTTAATCCGCCGCAGATCCTTAAGATCCATGTCCTCGCGGTTCACATAGACCAGCCCATACCGTTTGCGGAATCCCTGGTGGGAGCTGAGTAGGTCCATAAATGACCAGGGGGAGTACCCCATCAGCTCCACCCCATCCTCCATAGCCAGAGCGCAGGCCTTTAGATGGCTTTTCAGGTACTCAATCCGCGGAAGATCGCGAACCCTGCCGTCCTCCTCCAGCTCATCAGCCATCCCCAGGCCATTTTCCGTGATGAGGATAGGCAGGTGATACCTGTTGTAGCAGTCCCCCAGCGCAAGGCGCAGGCCCATGGGGTCAATCTGGGCGCCGTATGGACTGGAGTCCAGGTGAGGGTTGGGCTCATCCCTGCAATAGCCATATTGGTCGAAGTCCACTTCATTTCCCCGGAACAGGCGCAGCCCCACAGGGTGTTCCCGATCCGCAGGCAGATAGGCAGCGCAAAGGGTACGGTAGTAGTTCAGGGCAATGTAGTCGGGCCTGCCGTATTGCAGGATCTCTTTGTCCTCTGTTTCCATGAGAGGCACGATGTCCCGCTCCCTGAGATACCGCATATACCAGCCCGGATACTGTCCATAATAATGCATATCCAGACAGTAAGTGGTCTTCATGCCGTCGTTCATCCTGGCAGCCCAAACATCTTCCGGCCTGGTGGTCAGAGGGTAAGTGCATGTGGCAGAGATGGCAGGGCCGATCAGAGCGCCCTTTATCAGTTCATGACAGGCCTTTGTGGCCAGGGCATGGGCCAGAAACATGTGGTAATCCATCTGCGCCCGCATCTTGTCCCCTTTCCAGGGGTCCGGCTCCTGGATATTCATACGTTCGTCCACCCGGATCATCAGATTCTGCTCATTGATCACCTGCCAATGCTTAACCCGGCCGCCGAACTGCTCGAAACAGATCCGCGCATAGCGTTCAAAGGCATAAACACAGCGTCTGTCCTCCCAGCCGTTATATTTTTCCACCAGGGCATAGGGAAGATCAAAATGGTACAGGGTTACAAAAGGTTCAATGCCGTTTTCCAGCAGACAGTCAATCACATCGCTGTAATACCGAATTCCCTGCGGGTTGATCTCTCCGTCCCCATCCGGGATAATCCTGGCCCAGGACAGCGAAAACCGGTATATCTTCAGTCCCAGCTCCCTCATTAGTGCAATATCCTCCCGCCAGCGGTGGTAAAAATCGCTGGCTGTTTTTGTATCTGCCTGGGTGGAAGCACGCCTGAAAGAATTGTAATCCGCCACAGTCATGCCCTTGCCGCCCTCATCCCAGCCGCCTTCAATCTGAAATGCAGAGGATGACGCCCCCCATAAAAAATGTTCCGGAAATCTGATTGCCATATGATCACTCCTTTTCCGACAATTCTTCGAACCTATTTCGTTCAACTTATTTTCTGTTAATATCATCGAACCCCACCAGCCAGGTCAACACAGCAGCCCCAAAGAACGCCACCCCGATCCCCGCCAGATAAAACATAAATTCCCTCATACCAAAAGCCGCATAGGTAAATATGGTCAGCACGCCGTTGTTGGCAAAGGCATCCCCGTAAACGCCGCCCAGCCCCATCACAGCGCCTCCCACAGCGCCGCAGATAATGGCACACACCATGGGCTTTTTCAGCGGCAGGTTGCAGCCATAGATGGCCGGCTCCGTGATTCCCACCAGCACCGCAGAGATGACGGAGGATGCCGCAATCCCTTTCAGTTCCCTGTTCTTCGTTCTCAGCAGAACCCCCAGAGCCGCGCCGCCCTGGGAAAAATTGGCAGCTCCAGCAAATGCCAGCAGGTTCTGTCTGCCGCTGACCGCCACATCGTTAAGCCCCACCGGCAGCAGCGCCCTGTGGGCACCAAATATCACAAATACTCCCCATAGCCCGCCGACCACAGCGCCGCCCAGGATAGCGTTAAAGTTCATCAGACCATAATACACCGTCTGGATCATATTCCCCACCCAGATTCCCACCGGCCCCAGAAGGCTTAGTGTCAGAGGAACCATGACAATCAGGGACAGTCCGGGAACCAGGATAATCTGAAGAACCTGGGGAATCAGCCTTTTAAGGGCCCGTTCCAGATAACTCAGCGCAAATACCGCCAGCAGTATGGGAATCACCGACTCAGTGTAGCTGAACACTCTGGTGGAATCCCCGATGGTCCACGCCCCCTTCACCACAGGAATTCCGAAAATCCGCGTCACGGCGGACACATCCTGAATGATCCCGTCTATCTGCGGAAAACACAAAAAACCGCCAATGGTCATTGCAATGACCTCACTGCACTTCAAGGCCCTGGCCGCCGTGTATCCCAGAAAAATAGGCATAAAATAGAAAATGATCTGGCTGGCTGCAAACAGCAGAATGTAGGTATCGTTGGATGCAATATCCACTCCCCGCTGGGCCGCAATCATTTTTGCAGCGGTTAACAGGCCTTTGATCAGGCCTGAGGCTGCAATCGATGGAATGAGAGGAGTGAATATCTTGGAAATGGTCTGAAGCGCTGTGTTCAGATGGTCTGAAGGGGAGCGGGAAGTTTTTTTGGCTGAGCCTGGTTCCTGCGGCCTGATGGGAGCTGGGACTGGTTCATGGATTATTGATCTTTGTTCCCGTCTTTCGGCCCCGGACTGCTGGGGTTTGGTTCCTAACTCCCGGGATTCACTCCCAGGCTCCCATGTTCCGGCTTCACGCTCCATAGCCTGCAGCACACCCTCATACGACTGGTTCACCTTTGCCCCCAGAACCACCTGGAACTGTCCGCCTGAGACGATTGTCTGGATTACCCCCTCAAGGCGGTTTATCGCCTCCCTGTCAACTTTGGACTCATCCTTCAGCACAAAGCGCAGACGGGTAAAACAGTGGCTGAGATCCCTTATATTCTCCCTGCCGCCCACATGGCGCAGAATGTCCTCTGCAGTTTTATTCATATTCATTGCTATCTCCTTGTTCAGTGGCTGTATTGGTTCAATATCTGTATCCGTAGCCGTATTCAGCGGTTTTGGGCATAAAAAACGAAGGATATCAATATAAAGTATAACCACTTTATATTGATATCCTTCGTGCTTGATGAAATGATGTTGATTTAATTGTTACAATATTGCAGGTCTGCTCCCAATGCCTCCTGATCCCAATTACTCATCTTCATCAATTCCCGTATTCCAGCCATAGCCGTATTTAAATCCATATGCCTTTCAGTAAATAAAGAGATCTCACCTGATGGTTTACCATTGATTGATACAAACTGCTGGACCCTCCGGGTCAGATATTCCTCCACCTCATTTACGGTACTGCCAATCTCGGTTCGATAGCTGCTTTTTGCAACACGATTGGGATTCCACTCCTGGGTATCTGTCGCAAGATAACGATATGAATGTGCCGGGTCCATACGAACTGATATGGAAAGGTTTCTTCCCAAATCAGTTCGCCCATTAATAATAAATGAATATGGATTCTGGCTGCCGCCTACCCATACGCTGAAATTATAAGCCCTGGCAACCCTGCATATCCTGGTAATTAACAATTCAAATTCCTTAACACGGAATTCATTCCAACTGCTGCCCCTCACACGCGCAAATCTTCGCCAGTTTTCCTCTGTGATAACGTCCAGCTTCTTTATCCCAAACACTTTTGCCAAATCACTCAAACCCGTTTGATAGTCCCTGCGGAAATCCGCATACTTTATCCCTCTTAAAAAAAGTGGTATTTCGCATTCCCTGTAGTAAATAGGCAACACAAAATTCCTCTTCTGCTTCACCTGTTTCTGCCATGCCGCAGAGATTTCTGTAGTAACCCATTCCGATTCCCACGCCTCTTTGGATATGACAATTCCGAGATATTCCGCTTCCCGTATCCCTTCATCTACTTTCCAAAGGATAGAGTCTCCGACTTTTATCTCATAGTTGTCATACCAAACATTTATTCCCAAACGATCTAAATCTTTAGCCAATTTTTCCACAAACGGTTTATCAATACTTGAATAGCTTAAAAATATTGTTGGCATACCACTCTCCTCCTTTGTACCTGGCTTTCTATAACAGCACTTTAGTGATTTTTTCTCCTATGGTGTCGTAAAATGCCTTTATTCTCATTCCTCGTTTTCCATCCCGGCATCAGAACTTTGGAACCATTTGAATTTCTCCAGCTCTTTAAAAAATGTCAGTAATTTCCGCAGATAATTGATGTTTTTTTGATTATATCATATGCCAAAAGACAAACGCAATATCACGGATGATACATTATTACTTATCTCGTTCTGATCTTCCTCAAAGGAATATCCTATCTCTCAGGCGGACGCTTTCCGCAGAGATATTTTCCAAATTCTTCCTCTGGCATTGGCTTTCCATAGTAGTACCCCTGTGCGCATTTGCAGCCCATGTTTTCCAGCAGCTTGATATGCTCTGTGGTCTCAGCCCCCTCTGCGATCACCTGGAGATCAAGCTCTCCCGCCAGGTTGATCACAAACTGCATGACCTTCTGTCTGCGGACTACATCCTTCCCCTGCCTCAAAAATATCAGATCCATTTTCAGAACATCAATTGGCAGCTCAGACAGGGTATTTAACGAAGAGTAGCCGTTGCCGAAATCATCCATTTCTATAACAAAGCCCAACTGACGCAGATGCCGGGCCACTTCCAGAAGCCGGCGGGAATCCGACACATAGGCTGACTCTGTGATCTCCAGATGAAGATCTTCGGGCTGCAGATGATAATGCTCCACCATATCTGTCAAAACAGCAGGCAGTTCCACATGGTATATATCCGTTCTGGATACATTGACCGATACGGGCACATAGTCCCAGCCAAGTTCCTTCCATTTAGCAATCATCTCACAGGTCTTTCTCCATACAAACAGATCCATTGCATATATAAACCCGTTTTTCTCGAAGATCGGTATAAAATCCCCAGGCGAGATCAAACCGAATTCCGGATGGACCCACCTGACCAGCGCTTCCGCTCCTATGGGTTTCCCAGTCCCAATCTCCACCTTGGGCTGCAGATACACCTTGAACTCTTCGCGCTCCAGTGCCTCTATCATGGAGTTGATAATCTTCTGCTCACGGATCATTTTCCTCCGCACCGAATCATCATAAAAGGCAAAACAACGGTCAAATGCCCCCTTTACGCTGGCGGCTGCAAGCAGAGCGCGGTCGCACATTCTGGGGATGCCCACACTTTGGTCGTGAATATGGTACACTCCGAATTTAATCTGGATACGCATGGGCAGCGGATAATTCTCTGCAAGGAAGCAGATACTTTGGCTCAACTCTGCATAGCCGGCCTGGCTCCTCACAGTTATCGCATAGAATTTATCTGCCTGCGCCCTTGCAAACAGTGACTTGCCCTCAATCTGTATACTTAACAGCGTGTTGGCCAGCTCGATCAGGAGTTTGTTGCCCGCATCAGTACCAAAAGAGTCATTGACCATTTTAAAACGCTCAATGTCCACTGCGATAATATCAAACGCAGTATCAGGGTTGTCCTTCAAAAGCGCCTCCGCCCGGTCGAAAAATGCCTCCTGGGTGTACAGATTAGTCAGGGAATCCCGCTCCAGGATTTCAATGGTGCTCTTGGCCTGCCGCGCCTCCTCCAACAGCATTTTCAGACGCTCATTGGCCTTGGACAGGGCTCTCTGGTAATTGATCAGCTGATTGTTGACCTTCTGGATTTCATAGTAACTGGCCTCATAAGGCTCCTGCTGCACCAGCCTCAATTCCTCAGTCACTCCAATATATAATTCCAGCAGCTGTGTCAGTTCTCCCGGCTCATCGATATCGCACAGCAGAAAAAGCAGCTGTTTTCCCTCTCTCTTAACAGCGGCGGAAACGGGCCTCTGCTCTGAACCAGCCAGTATCAGACGCCCAAGCTTCACAGGTTCCGTCCCCGGACTAAGCAGCTCACCCAGCTCCTTTGTATCCACAAACAGTTCCCTCACGTTCTGCCCTTCATTGGCCAGCTCCAGTGGAATACTTCTGATCACCTTATTAACTGTCCCTAAGCTGTCACACAATGCAATATATCCAATCATACGCTCTATCGCAGTGTATTATCCGCCCATGCTACAAGGTCTCTCGCATCCTGCGTATATACATCTACTCTCCAGTCCTTCCAGATTTCATTGGTGCATGCAAATGCATTGCCGCCCACTGCCAGCTTCACATCTGGGCACAGCTCCTGGATTTGCCTGACCGTTTCTTTACATAGAATCAGGTTATCGGGCATGGTCACAGAGAGAACCACCAGCTCCGGGCAATGCTCTTTCACCGCGCGGCAGATGAACTCCGGCGGCACCGCTGCCCCCAGGTAAACGCTGTCCCACCCATCGTACTCAAATAGGTCCGCCACCATGCGGGCCCCCATCTCATGCAGCTCATTGCCCACGCAGGCCGCCAACATTTTCCGTCCGTTCCGCTCCTGACGGAAAATGATGGGGTACAGCTGGGACAAGGCCAGCTGCGTAGTGGTGGTGCAGTAATGCTCCTTGTCCACCAGGATCTGATGCTGATGCCACAGATCCCCCACCCTGTGCATGGTCTGCGCAACGATATCCACGTAGACATCCGTCAATGGGATTCCCTGCTTCACATACTCGGAAATCAGATAAACTGCTCCCTTGGTGTCTGATTTCAGCAGACATTCCAGGTATTGGCTTACCTCAATTTCGTACCTACCGGCCAGGGTGGGCGGGGCGCCGGCTTCATTGTCGCACTCCTCATTGGTGGCCTGGATGGCCCGGCCTATCATACGCCGCAGCCTGGGAACCTGATCCGCCCGGACTGCCTGTTCCAAACATTCCAACAGCAGCTCATAATGCTGCTGCAGCAGTTCCTTCACCCGCGCCCTGGTACAGTGCGGCAGAAGCGGACAGAGAAGCTGGTAGATCCACCTGGCATGATATTCAAAAATCATCTCGTCACCCAGCTCCAACGCCATGTTCAGAATATTGATATTGTGCAGAACATCCCGGTACATCTTCATCTTCGCAATCTCACTCAGTTCGTTTCTGAGCTTGGGGTCGATCTCAAACTGGCGGTTGAATATCTCGTTGGCCAGCTTCTGAAACAGTGGGTTTTGAGCAGTCTGCAGCAAACTCATAGGAAAACCTCCCTTTAAGTGTGGTTAGATACATGGGGCCGGAAAATTGGGAAATGGATGCAGGATGATTCTCCAGTCGTCTGAATAATTACAATTTTCCAGAAAATGTTATGTTTTCTTTTATTTTACCATAGTTTTTCATTTTTATATAAAATTAAAAAAGAACGTAAAGGCTGAACTGGCATAAGCCATCCTTTACGTTCCCTTAAAAATCTGCTTAA
>URUZ01000032.1 GCA_900551225.1 uncultured Clostridium sp. | reverse complement strand
CATTCCGCTTCCCTTATTTCTTTAAAGTAATCTTGAATAATATCTTGCACAATATTAGGATCATTGCAAACGGATAAGGTTTCACTCAATTTTTTAATACTGTTAAAAAACCTATGTCTTTCTTTAGTCCTATTTTCTCTCACTTTTAAGAACTGCCTGGGCTCAATGTCTAAAATATTATAGGGTATAAATTCGCTTAATGTAATACATGCTAATTGTGTTTGGGACTGTTCATCATAGTCACTAATATTTCCATCATGTTGAAAAAAGTTTGAACCACACCATGCCTCAGGCAGACATGTAGATAAAGTCAAATCATTTTGTTCTGCGATATAATTAGCCAAAAAAAGCATATAGATTGAAGCCATATCCTGAGGTACTTGAAGCCAATCATTATTATATGTATCTTTTGCTAAAATCATTTCTCGTAATTTTACATCCGCTTTATCTTTATGCATTTGAATGTAGCTATCTTTTGTATAATTTGAGGAATCTAGTGCAGCAGCCCACCAAGTTTATTTTTTGCACCCGCTTATAAATTTGTCACATGCATTTAAAGAATATGATTTGGGGTTAATATTTGAAATTATATCGCTTTCACAAATTAATTCTTTAATATTTCTGCTGTCTTGTGGGACATAATTCTCAGGCACAATTCTATAAATGCGATCCCAGATTAATGAAGCTGACCATAACCACAGCGGATTATCAAATTCAATTGTAGGATAATACAATGTATAATTTTTTTCCATTACACTTATCTTATGCTCCTCTTTAAATTTATCTTTTAGCTTACTTGGCGGCAGTTTTGTACCCCGTGTAATCCAATTCAACCTGGGAGACCACCCCTTTGCTGTCAAATGAGATGGCAGCCCCGTAATTTGAGCCTGAATAATCAAACTGATTCAAAGTGGAGAGATCCGTGGTTTTGTCCGCATTTTCCGGACGGCCCAGGGTTTTCTCCACTTTTTCTTTGGTATAGCCGGCGAAATTGACGCCCTCGTAGATGACCTCAGAGGCTCCCTGGGTCCCATCGATTGTATAAAATCCGGTCAGTTTGTATACACGGCACCTGGACAGCGGCATTTCCGCCTTGCCCGGATTGGCGATGACCATGCTGGCGGCAGGAACGCCGTCCTTCTCCAGCAGAATGGGCTGGGCCATCATGGTTCCTGCCGGAATGGCGGTCTCCGGGTCAATATCCCCGCTTATGGTCAGACCGGTGTCCGTCAGCTCCTTCACAGTCGCCTGGCTGATGTTGAATTTATAGCCGTCCAGAATCAGCCGGTTGCCGGTTTTCGCCCCCGAGGTGCAGCCGGACAGAAGTCCCGCGCACAGCAGAACCGCGGTCAGACAGGCGGCAGCGCGCTTCATTTTATAAAATATCATAAATAATTCCTCCTTGCGTATGTATTGTAAAGTCTCCTCCATATTATAGACCTGTGGGGAGAAAACACAAATAAAATTTTTCAAAACTGCCAGAGGCGCTGTGCCGCCTGAAAACGGTTGACAAAACAGCAGTCTCAGCATATAATCCTACTAAACCTAGCAAACAAGTATGAAATGAGGGATGACTATGGGAAATATTTACAAAGGCGCAATTGAGCTGGTGGGGAACACCCCCCTTGTGGAGCTGGTCAATCTGGAGAAGCAGGAGGGGCTGAAGGCCCGTCTGCTGGCAAAGGTGGAATATTTCAACCCTGCGGGGAGCGTCAAGGACAGGGTCGGCAAGGCCATGATCGAAGATGCGGAGCGCCGCGGCCTGCTGAAGCCCGGCTCCGTGATCATTGAGCCAACCTCCGGCAACACGGGCATCGGCCTGGCCTCAATCGCCGCGGCCAAGGGCTACCGGATGATCCTGACTATGCCTGACACCATGAGCGTGGAGCGCCGCAATATCTTAAAGGCATACGGCGCGGAGATCGTGCTGACTCCCGGAGAGCGCGGGATGACCGGAGCCATCGTGAAGGCCGAGGCCCTGGCAAAAGAGATCCCGGACAGCTTCATACCCGGACAGTTTGACAACCCGGTGAACCCCCAAGCCCATCTGGAGACCACAGGGCCGGAGATCTGGGAAGATGCAGATGGCCAGGTGGACGTATTTGTGGCAGGCGTCGGCACCGGAGGTACGGTCACCGGTGTGGGCCGTTTCCTGAAGTCAAAAAATCCCGGTGTGGAGATTGTGGCCGTGGAGCCGGCCAGTTCCCCCGTACTGTCTGAAGGCCGCGGCGGCCCCCACAAGATCCAGGGGATCGGCGCCGGGTTTGTGCCCAGCGTGCTGGATACCGGAATATACGGCCGGATTATGACCGTGGAGAATGAACACGCTTTCGTGGGAGCCAAAATGCTGGCCAGAACAGAGGGAATGCTGGTGGGAATCTCCTCAGGCGCAGCCCTCTATGCGGCTATGAGCCTGGCCGGAAAAGACGAGTACCAGGGGAAAACCATAGTGGTCCTGCTGCCTGACAGCGGTGACCGGTATTACTCCACGCCGTTGTTTGTAGAGTAAAATGAAGCTGGCCGGCCCCCTGCCGTCATGAAACTGCCGTCCCTGGAATACCATAATAAAAAGGCGTATCACAAGGACGTATCAAAGTTGAAAATACTCATTTTTCTCTCGGAATGCCTGGTTCCGCTGATTATATTTTACATCATCGGCTTTGGCCTGCTGTCAGGCCGGCCGGTGATGGACGATTTCCTGGACGGGGCCAAGGACGGGATGAAGACTGTGGCGGGTATCCTGCCCACCCTGGTGGCCCTTCTGGTGTCTGTGGGCATTCTGCGGGCCTCCGGCTTCCTGGACTTCTTGGGCGAGGTGCTGAAAATGCCTGCGGCCCTGATCCACCTTCCCCCTCAGATCGTGCCCGTGGTGCTGGTGCGCCTGGTGTCCAACTCCGCGGCAACCGGCCTGGTGCTGGATATATTCAAGGAATACGGCGCGGACTCCCATCTGGGCCTGATTGCTTCCATATTGATGAGCAGCACGGAGACAGTTTTGTACTGCATGAGCGTGTACTTCGGAGCCGCAGGCATCCGCAGGACCCGCTACACCCTGGCAGGCGCCCTCATCGCCACTGCTTCCGGTGTGGCTGCCAGCGTATTCCTGGCCGGTATGATGTAACGGCAGGCGCTGCTTACCTTTTCACATGGATCTGACGGTATCCGGCACATCCAAAGATATAAATGGAGCATTACAGAGGTAACGGACCGTGTCCGGGGCTGAGTAAAGTAAAATGATTGGTTTATAGAACATGGAAGGGGCTGCCAGTAATAAAATCGTGAAATTCTATTGTATAAAAAAACTTGATAATTCCAGGGTTCTCTAATATAATAGCCATAAACAAATAGGAAATCCGTTGTGTGTAGAACTCCAGGCAGCCGCCGGGATTCTGCGGGCAGCGGGTTTTGTTGTGCGCGGCGGATTGCCCGCGGCAAGCCAGAATAAAGGAGCGGACATGGAACAATATGAAAAGCTGCGTCAGCAGTACCCGCATTTTTTTTACAGAGGATATGAGATCGAGGAGACCGGGGACCAGCTGAAGGCCACCTATCATTTTGAGATTGAGGGGCTATCCGAATTCGCGCCCCAGTGGACGTTCAGACGGCCTGAGGCCGCTGAGGCGGCGGACGGTCTGATGGAACAGATGATATTCTCCCTGGGCATGGTGGAGCTGGTCAGCTACTGGAAGATCACCTGTTCCCCCCTGGTGACCGTTGAGGCGGGCGCCCTGGACCAGGACCAGATCCGCTGGTGGAAGGACCTGTATTTCAACGGTCTAGGCGAATTCTTCTATGTCAACCACATTCAGGAGGCGGACCCGGAGAATTTTATGGAGATAATATGCCGGCCATCCGGCCCCATCCCACCCCAGGCGCCTGCCCCATTCCCTGTGGACTCCAATCTCGCCCACGGCGTCCTGGTCCCCATCGGAGGCGGCAAGGACTCGGTGGTGACCCTGGAGCTGCTGCGCAGCGCCGGAATCCCCATCACCGGCTATATCATCAACCCCAGAGGCGCCACCATCCACACGGCCGAAACCGCCGGCCTGGATGAAGCCCATGTGATGTCCGTGAAGCGCACCCTGGACAAAAATATGCTGGAACTGAATAGACAGGGGTATTTAAACGGCCACACCCCATTTTCCGCGCTGGTGGCATTTTCCAGCCTCATTGCCGCCAAGCTGCTGGGACTTCACTATGTGGCCCTGTCCAATGAATCCAGCGCCAATGAGAGCACAGTCTCGGGCAGCACGGTGAACCACCAGTATTCCAAGAGCTTCAAGTTCGAGGAGGATTTCCACCGCTACGCCGGAACATACCTGAAAGGCAGCGCATACTACTTCAGCATGCTGCGCCCTCTAAGCGAATTCCAGATTGCAGCATACTTTGCAAAACAGAAGAAATACCACGGCATTTTCCGCAGCTGCAACGCTGGGAGCAAGACGGACAGCTGGTGCGGCCACTGTCCCAAATGCCTGTTTGTATATCTGATCCTGTCCCCATTCCTGTCTCAGGATGAGGTGCGGGATATCTTCGGCACCGACATGCTGGAGGACATGGGAATGGCGGAAACCCTGAACCAGCTGGTGGGAATCCGCGAGGAAAAGCCCTTTGAGTGCGTGGGCAGCCGCGATGAGATCAACACTGCCATTATGATGGCCATTGACCGCCTGGAGGAGCAGGGGAAACCGCTTCCCGCCCTGTTCGCCTACTACAGAGGAACAGGCCTGTACCAGGCCGCCAAGGCCATGGGGGACCGGTATTCCTCCTACTATGACAGCGAAAACCTGCTGCCGGAGCCTCTGGCTCGGCTGGTAAAAGAGAACTGCGCGGAGGGCGTACCGCCTTCCCGGGTCGGACAATAAGGAGAGACAACGTGATTGAAAGAATCGATCCATGGGTGCATGGAAAACGGGTGCTGCTGCTGGGATTCGGCCGTGAAGGCCAGTCCACCTACCAGGTGTTAAAACAGCTGGGCACCTGCGCCTGCCTGGATATAGCAGATCAGAAGCCCCTGGCAGGCCACCCGGCCGGACTGGGAGACGGAGGGCAGGAGAGATGGATCACCGGCGATGATTACCAGCAGGTGATGGACCAGTACGACGTAGTATTCAAAAGCCCGGGCATTGTGCTGGAGAAGCCCATTAATGACTACCGGTGCCAGATCCTGTCCCAGACAGAAGTATTTTTCCAGCTGTTCCGGGATCAGATCATTGGCATCACCGGAACCAAGGGGAAGAGCACAACCACCTCCCTGCTGTACCATGAGTTTAAAAATGCAGGAATGGACTGCCTGGTGGCAGGCAACATCGGGATTCCCGCATTTGACCATATAGAGGAGATTACCCCCGAGACCAGGATCGTGTTCGAGCTGTCCTGCCATCAGCTGGAGTACATGACCGTGTCTCCCCATATCGGCGTGCTCATCAACATTTACGAGGAGCATCTGGACCACTACGGCACCATGGAGAAATATGTGGCCGCCAAACAGCGCATCTTCTTAAACCAGAGGCCCCAGGACATCCTTGTATGCAATGTACAATGCCTGCCGATACCAGGCTCCTGCCCATCCCGGCTCATCAGCGCGGCAGCCATATCCGGCCAAGGGGACGTCACTGTGGAGGACCGGGGAGCAGAGGGGACGTTCATCCGCTTCCAGGACAGCGAATACAGGATTCCGTCAGACAAGATCAAGCTTCTGGGCCAGCATAACTACTTTGATATTGGGGTGGTTTACGCGGTATGCCGCCTGGAAGGCATGGACGGGGAGACATTTACCAGGGGGCTGGAATCTTACGAACCGCTGCCCCACAGGCTCCAGTATCTGGGACAAAAGGATGGGGTAAAATATTACGACGACTCCATTTCCACCATCTGCGCCACCACGATCCAGGCCCTCAAAACCTTAAAGGACGCAGATACGGTGCTGATCGGCGGGATGGACCGCGGGATCGATTATTCCCAGCTCATCGGATTCCTGGCAGAGCATCCCATCCCCAACATCGTGCTGATGGAGGCCACGGGAAAACGCATCTATGAAGAAATACTCCGGGACTATCCGGCATTTGCAGGCATGGAACGGCTGATTGCGGCCGGCCATCTGGAAGATGCGGTGCAGAAGGCCAGGGCAGTCACAAGGCCGGGGCGCAGCTGCGTACTGTCGCCTGCAGCCGCCAGTTATGGCATTTTCAGGAATTTTGAAGAGCGGGGGGAGGTTTTCGCCCGCCTGGTATTTGAAGATCTGGTTTAAATTGTTAAATACACAAAAAAATCACAGCCTTTTAAGAATTTCCTAAGGATTTAGGGGGTTGTGCGAACCCGCAAAATACTGTACAATCAGTAAGAAGCTTTTTTGAAGCGGGAAATGAAAGGAAGAATCGTGGGAACATACGAGACGCTGAACGACGTATTGGTGAATTTGTTTCGCGACATTACGGGGATTGAGCAGAAGGCGGTCAGAACCCTTGGCTATCCGGATATAACAAACAATGACATGCATGTGATTGAAGCCATCGGAACCGGTGAGCCCAAGAACATGTCCAGCATTGCCAGGGCGCTGTCCGTTACAGTCGGCACCTTGACCATATCCATGAACAGCCTGGTGAAGAAGGGTTATGTGGTGCGTCAGCGCAGCAATGAGGACCGCAGAGTGGTGTTGGTATCCCTCTCTGGAAAAGGGGTGGAAGTACACGAACACCATGCAAGATTTCACAAGGAAATGATCGGCGGCGTTATCGATAATTTGACGGAAGAGGAATTGGAGACACTGATAAAAGCGGTTACAAAGCTTAATTCCTGGTTCAGAGGCTTTCAAGAGGATTAAAGGAGGCAATTTACAACGATGAAAAAATGGTTTATGGGCATTATGCTGGCGGTTATGGCGGTTTCACTGGCAGCATGTACACCTACAACAGAGAAGAAAAATAAGGACGCTACGACGGCAGCGGCAGTGGATATGGAATCCATACCGATGTCCACAGGAGGTGCCAGCGACAAGGTCCCGGACCCCAATGTTAAACCTGTGGCAGTTGTTTCTATATATCACGGCAGCGATGAGAACGACGGCATTGTGCAGGACATGGACGCTCTGGACACAGAAGGTCTGGATGCCCAGCTGCTGGTGGACAAGCTGGTGGAGTACGGCGTGCTGACCAAAGGCACCCAGGTACTGAATTTCACTATCACCGGTGAAGGAGAGAACGCCGCCGGTATCCTGGATCTGAACCAGGCCGTCAGTGAGGAAGGCTGCTCCGACCGCATGCTGCTGGCTGAAGTAGGCAACACCTTTATCGACAACTTCGAGCTGAAGTCCGTGAAACTGAAGGTCAACGGCGGGAACTACACCGGAGATGACATTCAGCATACTGATTCTGACGTGCTGGAATATGAATCTGATTTTGAAGATATGTCATAAGATTGAAATACAGTGGGAATCCTGGAAACAGGGTTCCTTTTTTTGTACTTGGGAGGATACAAACCGCATCCCTGTTCGCTGTTTGGGCCGCTATTTGGACCAGGAAATGCATGCTTGCCCACTGGGTCCGTCAGATGCTATAATGGCTTTAATTGATTGCCGCATTGTGCCGGGGATGAAGAACGGATGGTATAGCGGGCACACAAAGGAGCAGACTACATTATGAAGAAAATTACAATGTCAGATATTGCCTGTATGGCAGGTGTTACCAAGAGTACGGTGTCCAGGTACTTTAACGGCGGCTATGTGAAGCAGGAGACGAGAGAGCGGATTCTGGAAATTATACAGGAATATAACTATGAGCCCAATGCATTTGCCCGCCTGAAGGCCAAGGAGAGCAATGTGATCGGCGTGGTGGTGCCCACTTTGAACTCCAAGGTGACCAGCCGGGTGATCACCAGCATAGACCGCTATCTGAGGAAACAGGGATACGAAACACTGATTAAGAGTTCGGACCATGATATGCGTCTGGAACTTAAGAACATCCAGCGCCTGATCAGCCTGAACGTGGACGGAATCCTCTTCAGCGCCATTTCCATCACCGAGGACCACAGAGAGCTGCTCCGCGACAGCCAGATACCCGTGGTGGTTCTGGCCCAGGAGTATGATGAGGGGATCTCTGTGGTGGACGATGACTACCGGGCCGGATTTGTAATAGGAGAGTACGTGGGCAAACGGGGCGTGAAGCAGGCGGCCTATCTGGGCGTGTCCGAGACAGACCAGGCAGTGGGCGTCCAGCGGAAAAGAGGCGTAATTGACGGGTTAAAGAGCTGCGGCGTGCCGGAACCCTTGGTGATTACCGGAGACTACAGCTATGAGAGCGGGCAGAAGATGACAGAGGCCGTTCTGGATCAGGGTCAGGCAGAGGCGCTGATCTGCGCCACGGACCGTCTGGCCTTTGGCGCGTACCGGGTGCTGAATCAGCGGGGGCTGCTGATTCCTGAGGATGTGTCCGTAGCAGGCTTCGGCGGTTATGACGAGAGCGCCCTGCTGAAGCCGGAGCTGACCACATTAAAATTCGACTCATACGCGATGGGCTACCTGGGCGCAGAGACCCTGCTGAAGATGATAAAAGGGGAACCGGTGCCTAAAAAACAGGTTGTGGACTTTACGCTGATAGAGGGAACTAGTGTGAAATAGCCGGAGAAAATTAGAAAATCACTGATGATTGTGCATGATGCATAAAAAATACACCGTATTTTTGTGGACATTAAAGTGGAACCGGTGCCGTAAAAGCGTTGACAAAAACATCGAAAAACTGTATCATTAATATATGGAACCGATACCGCAAATTAAAAGCGATCCTTAAACGGAGAAGGGGAAAACTTATGGATTATGCTAAAATAGCCAGTGAAGTAATCAAATATGTAGGCGGAAAAGGAAATATTAAATCCGTGGCCCACTGTGCAACCAGACTGCGTCTTCAGCTGCGGGACAACAGCCTGCGCAATGAGGAGGCGCTGGCAGATGTGGAGGGAGTCAAAGGGGTATTCCTGACACAGTCCCAGTTCCAGATAATCTTTGGATCTGGCACAGTGAACCTGGTGTGCGCTGAAGTACAGAAGCAGTTGGGGAGTATCGAGGAGAAGCCGGACGATGACAACGAGAAGTCCGGTAATGTACTTCAGCGCTTTGTCAAGCTGCTGAGCGATATATTTGTTCCTATCATTCCTGCCATTGTGGCAGGCGGCCTGCTGATGGGAATCAACAACCTGCTGACCTCCGGGCTGTTTGACGGACAGTCGGTGATTCAGCTGTATCCACAGTGGCAGAGCCTGGCCGCGGCCATCAACATGTTCGCCAGCGCCCCCTTTGCATTTCTGCCCGTGCTGATCGGATTCAGCGCGGCGAAAAAGTTCGGAGGCAATCCCTTCCTGGGAGCGGCTATGGGAATGATTATGGTACATCCCGACCTGATGAACGCATACCAGATCGGTGTGGGCACGCCTCCTGTTTGGAATTTTCTGGGTCTGGAAGTGGCTGCCATTGGGTATCAGGGCACGGTGCTTCCTGTGTTGGCCGTATCCTGGATACTGGCCAATATTGAGAAACGGCTCCACAAGGTAACGCCTTCCTGGCTGGATAACCTGACCACGCCGCTGCTCTCTATCCTGGTAACATCCTTTCTCACCTTCATATTCGTGGGTCCGGCGCTGAGGGAGGCGGGCAATCTGCTGGCAGCAGGAATCACATGGACCTACAACACCCTGGGTGCGTTGGGAGGTGCGCTGTTCGGCCTGGCATATGCGCCTATCACCCTGACTGGTATGCACCACAGCTTTATCGCCATTGAGACACAGCTGATTGCGGACAGTGCCGCCACCGGCGGAAGCTTCATCTTCTCCACTGCAAGCATGAACAACGTGGCCCAGGGCGCGGCTGTCATCGCAGTGCTGCTGCTGACCAAAAATGACAAGCTGAAATCCATCTGTTCCGCCTCAGGCATTTCAGCCCTGCTGGGAATCACTGAGCCGGCTATGTTCGGTGTCACCCTGAAGCTAAAATACCCATTTTACGCAGCTATGATCGGCTCCGCGGCCGGAAGTGCATATCTGGCGGGAACCAGAACCCTGGCACAGGCCCTGGGAGCGGCCGGACTTCCCGGATTCATCTCCATGAAGCCGGACCATTACATGAACTTCGCATTGGGTCTGATGATCTCCATGGGCATATCTTTTCTGCTGACTGTGGTGTTCTGGAAGAGATACCGGCTGGGAGAGGGGGAGACGTGCGCTCCGGGGGCGGTAACGGCACCGGCAGCCGCGACCGCACCAGCTGACGCGACCGCCCCAACCCCATCCACCCCAGAGATCCTCTATGCCCCCATGCGCGGCCAGCTGCTCTCCATTGAGCGGGCCGATGACGAAGCATTTGCAGCCAAAATGCTGGGTGACGGCGTTGCGGTGAATCCTTGTGACGGGACAGTCTGCGCGCCCTGTGACGGAACAGTCAGTCTGGTATTCCCCACCAAACACGCGGTGGGACTGACCACGGACCGAGGCACAGATGTGCTGATCCACGTGGGCATTAACACGGTCAGTCTGGACGGACGCGGTTTTACCGCTTACGTGGCACAGGGGGACCGGGTAAAGAAGGGCGACTGTCTGCTGCAGGTAGATCTGGACCTGGTGCGCAGGGAGGGCTGCAGCCCTCAGACTATGATGATCCTGCCCCAGCTATCCGGGGCCAGGGTAACGGTCAGTGAGGTAGACCTGGCGGATTTGGACACAGAAGCCATATGCATTGAGAGATAATCCGTCTGACGGCGAGGAGGAGTCCCATGAAAATGGAAAAATACCACAAAGTGACCAGAGCGGATTACCGGCAATGGTACCTGAATCATCAGGAATACAGAGAACAGGCCGCAGGAGACAGCGCCCGGCTTACCTACCATCTGATGCCTGAGACCGGATGGCTCAACGACCCCAACGGCCTGTGCCAGATGGATGGAACCTATCACATATACTATCAGTACACCCCCTTTGAGCCCACCGGGGAGATCAAGCTGTGGGGACATTACACCACCAGGGATTTTATACATTATGAGGACCTGGGCCCCGCGCTCTTCCCGGATCATGACATGGACGCCCACGGCGCGTACTCCGGCTCAGCCTGGGTGGAGGACGGCACAATTCATTACTTCTACACCGGCAATATAAAATACTTTGACCGCCCAGACTACGATTATATCCGCTGCGGGCGGGGCAGCAACACCATCCATTTCACCAGCCGGGACGGGGAACATTTCACCGAAAAAGAACTTGTGATGTCCACTGAGGACTATCCCGCGGATATAAGCTGCCATGTGCGCGATCCCAAGATTCTGAAGGAGGGCGGATTCTACTACATGGCGCTGGGGGCCAGGGATTTAGATGACCGGGGCCTGATACTCCTTTACCGCAGCCCGGACCTGAAGAACTGGGAGTATTACAACCGGATCACCACGCCGGAGCCCTTCGGCTACATGTGGGAGTGTCCGGACCTGTTCTGGCTGGACGGCCGGCTGTGCCTGCTCTGCTGCCCCCAGGGGGTGGTGCCGCAGGGGATTGACTATGAAAATGTCCACCAGTGTGTGATTATGACAATTGACTATGACTTTGAAGCCAACCAGTACACCCTGCATCCGGATAAGGGCATCCCTCAGGTTGACCGTGGTTTCGATTTCTACGCACCTCAGACCTTTGCAGACGAAAGCGGGAGACGGATACTCATTGGCTGGATGGGCATACCGGATGCAGACTACACCAACCCAACCGCGGCAAATGGATGGCAGCATGCGCTGACCCTTCCCAGAGAGCTTCACATGAGAAATGGGCGCCTTTACCAGACCCCGCTGAAGGAGCTAGAATCCCTCCGCAGCGGAGAACACCGGTTCACATCCCGGGAACATCTGAATGCCGCAGGCGAAAACAAGCTGGTTTTTGAGGCAGGCGTCACATTTTCTGCCTGTGAATCCTTTAAAATGAATCTGAGGCAGGGCGTTTACCTGGAATACGAACAAGGAATTCTGACCCTGGCCATAGAAGAGGGCGGTTTTGGCCGTACAGGACGCAGTGTCAAGTTGGATGAGCTGAAGTCACTTCAGATATTTTCTGACACCACATCTTTGGAAATATTTGTAAATAATGGAGCAGAGGTGTTTACAACCAGGGTCTACAGTACCCAGGGCGGTCTTAACATAGAGGGAGACTGCAGGGCTGAGATCAAAGTATATGACCTTGCGTCATTTTCAATCAATAGATAAAATGCCGTTTAAACACAAAAAACTGCCGCAGGCTGACCGCGGCAGTTTTTGTATGCGGTGAATCACTGGCAATAGAGCTAGCAATTCACGTTATGTTAGAATTTAGATAATGCAGCTTCGTCCGCAACCACAATCACATCGTCATGCATCTGAAGGATGGAAGCCGGAACCTGAGGAGTGATGGGTCCGCATATTACATCGTGGAGGATCTGTGCTTTCGCCTCGCCGCTTACCAGCAGCAGGATGGTCTTGGAACGCATAATGGACTGTGCGCCCATGGTATAGGCCTGGCGGGGCACGTCATTGATGTCGGCAAAGAAGCGTTTGTTGGCTTCAATAGTGCTCTCTGTCAGATCCACGCAGTGTGTGGTTTTGGCGAATTCCGTATCAGGCTCGTTGAAACCGATATGGCCGTTGTGGCCCAGTCCCAGCACCTGGATATCCACTCCGCCCATACTCTCGATCACAGCGTCGTAGCGGGCGCATTCCTTCTCGCTGTCCAGCTCTGTGCCGTCGGGAACATTGGTGTTCTCCAGCTTGATATTGATGTCTTTAAACAGGTTGTTGTACATAAAATAGTAGTAGCTCTGGTCATTGTCCTTGGGAAGGCCTCTGTACTCATCCAGGTTCACGCTCTTTACCTGTGAGAAATCCAGATCCCCGTTTTTGTAACCCTCGATCAGACGTTTGTACATGCCGATTGGGGTGGAACCGGTAGCCAGGCCCAGTACACAGTCCGGTTTTAAAGTTACCTGTGCGGAAATGATGTTTGCCGCCTTCCTGCTCATGTCATCATAGTCTTTTGCCTTGTAGAGCTTCATAAATTTGCCGCCTTTCATAAGAAATGAATATATTTATATTTGTATTGCGTTCTGTTAATAAAACCCCACTAAAAATTTTGAAAATAATTTCCTAAAACATTTAAATACAGGATAACATTTTTCTAACATACTTTCAAGGGGTAAGCGCATAAAATATTAATAAAAAGCAGAGCGCGTACAGGATTACATAAGTTCCAGTGCAGAATAGGGGCACTTGATTCACCGAAACTTATGCAGCGCTGTACATAGTTGCGGACTAACAGTACGAGGAGTGAGGGTATGGCAAATTATCGGAGACTGATTTCCTACATCTACGCCTATGAGGGCGAGGTGAAAGGTAAAAATATAGGCTTTGCAAAACTGGAGTCCAGAGGCGGACAGTGCAAGCTCAGTGTTAATGTGAAGAAAGTTTATGTAGGCGGCAGTGACTTAGGCGTCTATCTTCTGGCGCCTGGAAAGGAAATCCACCTGGGCGGCATATTTATCCGTGGAGGCGCAGGTGAATTCCGCTCAACCGTAGCCGTAGATAATGCTGCAGATTCCGGTATCAGCATGGATTCCTGCTATGGCCTGTCCATCCATGAGCCAAATGACAACTGGCGGGCCTACACCACCATTTGGGAGGACGCGGTGGCTCACGCCGCGGAGCTGGAACTGGCAGACGTGACCTCCAAGAACCGCCGGGGTAGCACCGACGAAGAAGACATACATAAAAAGGCCGAGGAAATCGCAGCTGAGATGGAGCGTGAAACAGCCGGAGTCCCGGATTCCAAGATCACTCATCAGGATCTGAAGGAGGACACTGAGGCCGCCGAATCGGGAAATGCAGACAGCCCCCATATATCCCGCAGCTCCGCTGAGGCAGAAAAACTGGAAGTGGCATCTGCACAGGAGGCGGATTCACAGCCAGCCGATGAACAGACAGACAGCCCTGCAACATTGGCAGCCGGTTCCGGAGAAGAATCCGCTCCAGGAAATGCAGCGGCCGGAAAAGAGGCGGGCGCAGACGCGGTGGAGGCAGCCGAAGCTGCCGGAAATGCCGGGCAGCCGGGTGAAGATGGTCCATGCGCGGCAGCAGAAGCAGTTGATGAGGATATGACGGCCGAAGCTGTCGGAGTGGAGATGGCAGCGAAAACAGTTGCTGTGGAAGCAGACATGGCAGAGGGGGAGGCCGCAGCGGTGGCAGCAGACTCATCTTCGGCTGAAGACGGAGCTATGGATGTTAAGACTGCAATAACCACGTCAGCGTGCGCAGAATCCAAAACGCTGAAAGCCGAGGAGACGGCTTCCCCTGTAAATAACAGCGACGGCAGCTATTCTGCAGGCGGTTCAGCCACGCCGGATCAGAACGGTTTTACCCAGGCAGCCCCGGCAAAACCATGGACTGTCCAACAGGACTCCATCCGCCAGCAGCTGCTGTCCCAGTCCCGCCAGATGCGTCAGCAACCAGGTGCCCGGCCAGGTATCCGGTCAATCATGGAGCCCAACGAATCCATGACAACGCCCGCATCCTGGCATGCAGGACGGGTTATGCAGCCAGGCTCCACCATAAATCCCCGGCAGACGCCCCCATATGAGCGTGCCGGAGAAGCCCAGGCAGGCAGCAATCCCCAACAATCCCCCCAGCCCGGAACCATGCGCCCCCAGCCTGTAACACAGAACGGGTGGCAGAACCGCGGGGAGAATCAGGGGCTGCAGAATAATGCGCGGCCTTCACAGGGAAATGCCGGGGCAATGCCGGGAAATGCTGGGGAAATGCCGGAAAATGCTGGGGCCATGCCGAAAAATGCCGGGGCCATGCAGGGAAATGCGGGAGCCATGCAGGATAATGCCAGAACCATGCAGGAAAATGCCAGAGCCATGCAGGATAATGCCAGAACCATGCAGGAAAATGCCAGAACCATGCAGGAAAATGCCAGAACCATGCAGGATAATGCTTGGCCCATGGAGGGCAATACCCGGCCCATGGAGGGCAATACACAACCTATGCAGGGCAATATCCGGCTGCCGCAGGATGGCCGTTCTACGGCAGAACCCTCTATTTTGTCTGAGCCGAGAATGAACCGGCCTGCTGACCGTCCCATGGCTCCCTGGCGGAATCCCGGCAGACAGCAGGATGGCGGCCCAATGCCTCAGGCCCAGCCTTCGCAAGGCCAACTTGATGCAGGAAGCATGAAGCCCACCCAACCAGGTAACAGCCCATCGCTCCGGGATCAGTTTGGCGTAGGCGCCATGCAGCCTGGCCAGCCGTCCCAGGGCCAGTTTGGAAATATGCAGCCCGGCGGCCCATCATCTCAGAACCAGGACGAAGCCGGAGCCATGCCGCCGTCCCAGCCCGGCAACGCCCCATTGCGTCCTGAGACCATGCAGCCCGACCAAACGAACCGCGGCCGGTCGTCCCAGGCCCAGCCAGAGAACACCTGGTCTGGCCAGAGGCCGCCCGAACAACCCGCTGGGCCAACATCCGGCCCGCAGCCCCAATCTGGCCAGCCCTCACTGCTTACTCCGGCCGGCCGCCCCATGCAACCCGGCCGCCCTGGTATGCCAGGCTCAGCGGCCCGCCAGTCCCGTTTCGGCCATATGCAGTCCCAGCCTTCGGGCCCCAACTCCCGCCGGCAGCCCATGCAGCCCGGCCAACAGACTGAGCAGCAAAACCAACAGCCCGCGCAGCCCGGCCGCCAGCCCATGCAGCCCAGCCGCCAGCCCATGCAGCCCGGCCGTCATCCAATGCAGCCAGCCCGCCAACCCATGCAATCCACACCCGCTTCAGATGGCTCCCAGCCCGCTCCCCGCACAGCTCCCGGGTCAGCCTCCGCTCCGTCCCAGGATCTGGAGAACCAGCTGCCGGAGTTAACGGAAGAAAAAGAGCCTGTGATCACTTCCGGCCAGGAGGACTTCATTCTGGGAGATCCGGAAGAACTGGAGCGCCTGGAGCAGGAGGAACGTTCCAATATGCAGCCCCAGCAGCTGTGGGAACACTTCCGCAAGCGCTACCCCAAGATTCAGGCCTTTGACTGCAACGGCGGCTGCGAGATTCTCACCATCAAGCCCCAGGACATCGGCCTTCTGCCCAGAGAGGCGTGGACCTATGGCAACAACAGCTTTCTTCTGCACGGTTACTACAACTACCGTTACCTGATCCTGGCCAAGGTGGAGAACGCTAATTCCGGCGGCAGCCGTTACCTGTTAGGCGTCCCCGGCAACTACTTCAGCAATGAAAAATACATGGCCTCCATGTTCGGCTTCCCCCACTTTGTCCTGGCCAAAAAGCAGCCCACCCAGAACGGGCGCTTCGGCTACTGGTACACGGATGTGAAGCTTGAGAATATGAACTGATTCACGGAAACGGCCCGCCCATCTCATTCGGCCTGCCGAAACAACCCATATTAAAAACAACCTATTTGAAACGCCCTTCGCCAGGCGCACCAAATAGGTTGTTTTATTATACACAGTGAAATGCTCCCGGAGCGGGCAGTTCAACTTCCTTCCTAATTAATAGTCAATTCCCCGTATTTGAACATTTCCCGCATAAGGCCGCACAATTTCCGCAAACCCAGCCATTTCCTCCTTGGAAAATGCATCGAACCGCTCAGGCACCAGCACCTCCCCACTCTCCGTAAAGCACTGTAAATAATAGGAAGGACATCCCTCAATCCAAGGCCCGATCTCTCGGAAATCCTCCTCCGTATGCAGCCCCTTAACCACGGTAGTCCGGAACTCAAATGGCACGTCCCCATTTACCAGGAATGCAATACTCCTGTCAACCCGCTCCACATCCAGCCCGTCCATTCCGGCCACAGCCCCATAATGGCTCCGCCCCGCCTTAATATCCATGGCCACATAGTCCAGCAGCCCCATTTGACAGAGCCGTTCCAGGGTATCCGGTATGTAGCCGTTGGTATCCAGCTTTACCAGCAGCCCCAGATCCCGCACCTGGCGGATAAAATCTTCCAGATCCGGCTGAAGAGTCGGTTCCCCGCCTGTGATGCACACCCCTTCCAGAATCCCCTTCCGCTTTTTCAGGAAGGCCAGCACATCCGCCTCCTCATACTCCGCTTCCAGCGACCCGGGAAGCAGTCCGCTGTTGTGGCAGAACGGGCAGCGGAAATTACACCCGCCTGTGAATATCGTAGCTGCCACATGGCCCGGGAAATCCAATAAAGTTGTTTTCTGCAACCCGCAAATCTTCATAGTTCAGCTCCAATCTGGGAATACACCTTTCCAATCCCGCAAATTTCCTATATAATACTGTAGTATATCACACCCCCTAATATCTCACAAGGGACAAGGAGACAGAGGACAAATCATGACTACAGATCAACGCTACATGAAAGAAGCCATACGCCAGGCCAAGAAGGCCTCCGCTCTGGGAGACGTTCCCATAGGCTGCGTCATAGTATATCAAGACAAAATAATCGCCCGTGGCTACAACCGCCGCATGGCCGACAAAAATGTGCTCTCCCACGCGGAGATCAACGCCATAAAAAAGGCCTGCCGGCACATGCAGGACTGGCGGCTGGAGGACTGCACCATGTATGTGACCCTGGAGCCATGCCCCATGTGCGCCGGAGCCATCGTCCAGGCCAGGATTCCCCGGGTGGTCATCGGCTGCATGAACCCCAAGGCAGGCTGCGCAGGTTCGGTATTGGACATGCTCCACGAGGACGGCTTTAACCACCAGGTGGACACTGAGGTGGGCGTCATGGGCGATGAGTGCTCAGCCCTGATGAAGGATTTCTTCAAAGCCCTGCGCAGCAGAAAGCCCAGCAAACAGCAGCCAGAGGAGGAATCCATATGAAGCAGATCCTGATTACAGGCAGCAGCGGCTTTCTCGGTTCCCGCCTTCTCCGCCATTTTACCCATGGGGAAATGTCCGGGAAATACACCGTGCACGGAGTCGGCAGCCGTGAGCTGGATATCCGCAGCCTTGACGCTGTCCGGCGCCTGATAGAGGACATGCAGCCTGACTGGGTTATCCACTGCGCCGCCATTTCCAGCACAACCGCCTGCGCCTCAGATCCGGCCCTCTCCCGCGCGGTAAATGCGGACGGAGCCATAAATGTGGCCAAGGCCTGCAGCTGCGCAGGCAGCAAGATGGTATTCTGCAGCTCCGACCAGGTATACTTCGGTGAATGCGGCGGCCATCCCGGTGATCTGTCCTCTCACAGCGAGACGGAGGAACTGCATCCCAGCGGTATTTACGGCATCCATAAATTGGAAGCGGAAATGGGCAGCGCCGCCATTTTAAAGGACACGGTCTGTCTCAGGCTCAGCTGGATGTATGACACAGTGCAGCCGGAAGGCCAGGCCCAGCACAGTGACCTGTACACAACGCTCCGGGCTCTGGCCGCAGACGGACACGCCGCCCGCGCATTTTCCGCCAACGACTACCGCTCCATCACCTGGGTTTCCGATGTGGCCGCCAACATGGAAGCAGCCCTGCGGCTGCCCGGAGGCGTTTACAACTTCGGCAGCGGCAATGATATGAGCACCTGGGAGACAGCCCGGGGCTTCATGAGCCGGATGGGCGGAAAAGAAGAACAGATTCTGAAGGACTCCCAGGCATTTGCCGGCAGGCCCAGGAACCTGCGCATGTCCGTACGGAAGGCCGAAGCCTTTGGAATCCACTTCCCGCAGGCGGCCAGGGGCTTTGAATGCGCGCTTAAAGCAGCCCAACAGCAGAAAATGCAGCCTTGACAAATCCCCCGCTGCAAGTTATACTTAATTGGCATGTCGGTCAAGTAAAAAAGCCGGCGGGCCTTATAGAGTCATAAAGTTTCCACGCAGCCGGGGAGATAGCGGTGCCCTGTACCTGCAATCCGCTCTAGCAGGGGTGATACCTCGCCCCGGGCAGTCTGCTGCGAAGCAGCCTTGTGAAAGTGGTGATGACGTTTGGGTCTTACGCAATGGGAATCTGTGAACCGTGTCAGGGCAGGAATGCAGCAGCACTAAGCGGAACCTCTCATGTGCCGTAAGGCAGCCTGGACTGAGCTAACTGCATGAGTAACGTTCGTGGCAGCTGCACAAAGCGAGGTGCGTGGAATTTAAAATAATATGGGCATGGATTTTGTGGAATCGGCTGATTCCCCCGAATCCATGGCCATATTTTTTGCTTGCCCCATCACTGTCTTTGCTGTATAATTACAAAATGGGTATAATAGAACCATTAACAGGATACGTTAAAAGCTAGTATATCATTGCACTAGAGCAAAGTAATGCCGGAGAAGAAAGGAAGCGCGGATATGAGAAGAATTGGAATGCTTACCAGCGGCGGAGACTGCCAGGCATTGAACGCCACCATGCGGGGCGTTGCGAAGTCACTTTACAATATGTTTGACGACGTGGAGATCATCGGCTTCGAAGATGGATACAAAGGACTTATGTACGCGGACTACAAGATTATGCAGCCCTCAGATTTCTCCGGAATCCTGACAGAGGGCGGAACTATCCTGGGTACCTCCAGACAGCCATTTAAGCTTATGCGCACATTGGATGAGAACGGACTGGACAAAGTCGAGTCCATGAAGCATACCTATAAAAAACTGAAACTCAACTGCCTGGTGGTTCTGGGCGGCAACGGCAGCCAGAAGACGGCCAATCTCCTCAGCGAGGAAGGCATGAACGTAGTTTCCCTGCCCAAGACCATCGACAACGACCTGTGGGGCACGGACATGACCTTCGGCTTCCAGAGCGCCGTCAATATCGCCACCGATGCAATTGACTGTATCCATACCACGGCAGCATCCCACCGCCGTGTATTTATTGTGGAGGTAATGGGACACAAGGTGGGATGGCTGACCCTTCACGCCGGAATGGCCGGAGGCGCGGACATCATCCTGCTGCCCGAGATCCCCTACGATATCAACGTGGTCTGCGACGCAATCACCAAGCGCTCCAAGGCCGGGAAACGTTTCTCCATACTGGCAGTGGCCGAGGGGGCGATCTCCAAGGAAGAAGCCGGTATGTCCAAAAAAGAATTAAAAGCAAAGAAAAAAGAAGGATTGATTTATCCATCCGTAGCATATGAAATCGGAGCCAGGATCACAGCGGTTACCGGCAGCGAGGTGCGCGTCACCGTGCCGGGACACACTCAGAGGGGCGGCGAGCCCTGCGCCTATGACCGCGTGCTGTCCACCAGGCTGGGCGCAGCCGCGGCCAGACTCATCGCTGACGGCGATTTCGGCAGCATGGTGGCCCTGAAGAACAACGAGATCGTAAAAGTACCCCTGTCCGAAGTGGCCGGCAAGCTCAAGACCGTGGACCCAGGGTGTTCCATGATCAAAGAGGCCAAGATGGTAGGAATCTGCTTCGGCGATGAATAAAGCAGCAAGGAGCTGAATACATGTCATATACGGCGTTATACCGCAAATGGCGCCCTGTCTCATTTGAGGATGTAAAGGGACAGGACCCCATCGTACAGACTTTACAAAACCAAATAACGTCGGGGCGCGTGGGCCATGCCTATCTGTTCTGCGGAACGCGCGGCACAGGAAAGACCAGTATTGCGAAGATATTTGCAAGGGCAGTCAACTGCGAACAGCCGGTAAACGGCAGTCCCTGCAACGAATGCGCGGCCTGCCGGGCCATTTCCAGCGGGTCCTCCATGAACGTGGTGGAGATCGATGCAGCCTCCAACAACGGCGTTGAGAACATCCGCGACATCCGGGACCAGGTACAGTACCCGCCTACAGAGGGGCGCTACCGGGTCTATATCATTGACGAGGTCCACATGCTGTCAATCGGCGCCTTCAACGCGCTGCTTAAGACCTTGGAGGAACCTCCGTCCTATGTTATATTCATTTTGGCTACAACGGAAGTCCACAAGATTCCGATCACCATACTCTCCAGGTGCCAGCGGTACGACTTTAAGCGAATCGCCCTTGACACCATTGCAGACCGTCTGAGAGAATTGACCCTGGCGGAGGAGATCCAGGTGGAAGACAAGGCCCTGATGTATGTGGCCAAGGCCGCGGACGGCTCGCTGCGGGACGCATTAAGCCTGCTGGACCAGTGTGTGGCCTTTCATTTTGGGAAACTGCTTACCTATGACAACGTGCTGGAGGTCCTGGGAGCCGTAGACTCCGGCGTGTTCAGCCAGCTGTTTAACGCCGTGGTCCAGGGCCGCACCCGGGACTGCATTGTCAAGCTGGAGGACATCGTGATCCAGGGCCGTGAACTGACCCAGTTTGTCACGGACTTTATCTGGTATATGAGGAACCTTCTGCTGCTGCAGAGCGCAGATGATGCGGAGGGACTTCTGGATATGTCCACAGAGAACCTGAAACAGCTCCAGGAGGATGCGGGCAAAATTGACGGAGAGACGCTGATGCGCTACATCCGCGTATTTTCCGAGCTGTCCAACCAGCTGCGCTACGCCAGCCAGAAACGGGTGCTGGTGGAGGTGGCGCTGATTAAGCTGACCAGGCCTTCCATGGAAGCCAACTTAGACTCCGTGCTGGAGCGGTTAAGCCAGCTGGAAGCCCAGGTGGAGGATCTGGAAGCCAGGCCTGCGGGGATGATCCCGGCGGGAGCCGTTCCCGGCAGCGCGGCTCCATATGCTGCTATAGACGGTGGTGCGGCGCAATCCGGTGACGGCCCATTGCCCGGCGGGGCTGCATTTCCGGCAGGGGCGTATCCGGCAGGGGCTGCATTTCCGGCAGGGGCGTATCCGGCGGGGGCTGGATTCCCGGCAGGGGCATTTCCGGCGGCAGGCGGCATTTCCGGTGAACCGTCAGAACCGGCCCAGAAGGTGGCGCTGCCCAAGGCCCAGATGGAAGACCTCCAGACCGTGCGCAACGACTGGGGGAAGAT
>URUZ01000031.1 GCA_900551225.1 uncultured Clostridium sp. | reverse complement strand
TCATCAGGGACTTGGGTGCGGGATTGGGGGTGGATACCTTCAGTACCCTGGCGCCCTTGTAGCCGTTTAGGGCCTCCATCACGAACTCGTAGCTGATGCCATGGGTGATAATGCCCTTGCTGCAGTCCTCTGTCTCCTCCTTGTTTAAAAGGTTGTAGCGGTAGCTGCTGAAGTCCTGGCCAATCATGGGGTTGCGCTCCTCGATCATCCTGTGGTTGGCATTGGAGAGGCGGGGAAAGATCACCCATTTGCCGGAATCCTTTACAAATCCCTCTGGGGCCGGGCGCTGCTCCCGCTCCTTTAACTCCACGCTGGCGCAGCCGTGACAGACCCTTGTGGTGGGGCGGAAGATCACCGGCGTGTGGTATTTCTCAGAATATGTAAATGCATCCCCGATCATCTCATAGGCCTCTTCTGGGGAGCTGGGATCAAAGATGGGCAGCTTGGAAAACTGGGCGTAATGCCTGGTGTCCTGCTCTGTCTGGGAGGAGATGGGGCCGGGGTCATCGGCCACCACAATCACCATGCCGCCCTTGACGCCCACATAAGCCAGGCACATCAGCGGGTCGGCCGCCACGTTTAATCCCATCTGCTTCATTGTAACCATGGTTCTGGCGCCTGTGTAGGCCGCGGCTCCGGCCACCTCCATACCGGCCTTCTCATTGACCGACCACTCCACGTAGATATCTCCGGGATTGTGTCTGGCCACGGTCTCCAGAATCTCTGTGGAGGGAGTTCCGGGATAGCCTGCCACCACCTGCACCCCTGCGTGGATGGCTCCCAGCCCAATTGCCTCATTCCCCATTAAAAATGTTTTGGACATTCCTGTTCTCCTTTCTGATTGTGCGGATCTTCTGCACTGAATACAAAAAACCTGCCCCTTCATTATAGAAAGGGCAGGCTATAATATTATATACCTGTAGTGCCACCTTATCTGATCCAACTTTATAAGCATGCAGTCACATGCTCCGCCTGTAACGCAGGGCTGCGTCTCGGATACTCGGCTGCGCGCCTTTCACCTCACCCTCTGCGGTCCATTTGCCGTCCGGCTTATTACAGGGCTTCCACCTTCCCCTGCTCTCTGGAAATGCTCCCTACGGTTTGATCTCCGCTTCATCGGTTTTGTGTTTCGTTTTGATCATTATTGCAGATTTCGGGGCGGATGTCAATGACTTATTTATGATGATGGCATTTCCTGCTGCTCCCATTGGGCAAACCAGGATTTAACCAGGAATTTATCCTCCTCGCAGATGGCTGCGGCATCCTCATATGGCATGCCGCGCAAGTACATGTTGCGGGCTGCGGTCTGGGCTTTTTCCAAGCGGCCTTTGCTGCGGCCCTCGCGATGCCCTTCTCTGCGGCCCTCGCGATGCCCTTCTCTCCGGCCTTCCACCCGGCCTTCCTCTATCATTCCTTTGATCGCTTCACACATATTAATCTGTCCTCCTTGGTATGATACTGCGCCTTTGAACTGTATCTAATTCTCCCACTGCGCATACCAGGACTTCACCAGCTCTTTATCCTCCTCGCAGATGGCTGCGGCATCCTCATATGGCATGCCGCGCAGGTACATATTGCGGGCTGCGGTCTGGGCTTTTTCCAGGCGGCCTTTGCTGCGGCCCTCGCGATGCCCTTCTCTGCGGCCTTCGCGATGCCCTTCTCTGCGGCCTTCGCAGTGCCCTTCTCTCCGGCCTTCCACCCGCCCATCTTCTATCATTCCTTTGATCGCTTCACACATATTAATCTGTCCTCCTTCCGACCGATACTGTTCTTTAATCTGTTCCAGCTCCCGGGAGCTGGTGAGTGCTGCTATGACGTCGTAGGCGTCCTCCTCGATTGCCTGGAAGGCCCGCTGGTTTTCCCTGGTAAACTCCCGTTCCGCGTCCTTGTTCCCAGCGTGCCGGATGAAGCCGAATACTTCCCGCAGATCTGTTTTAAAGAGAGAGGTATCCTCAAAGCTTCCCACCTCCAGCACATGGATCTTGTAATCATTGACCAGGGCGGCCAGCTCATCCGGCGGCTCTTTTTGATCCATCAACTGGCATAACTGTGTGGGCCCGTCCCACGGGTTCTTTCCATAGTACAGAACAATGGTTACAACCGGAGACACCCGGTCCGTCCTGGCGAACCTTCCCACATACTCGGCTCCGCGCAGGTCCTTCCGGTCACGATGCTCCCTCTGAATACGCCGCAGCTGCTCATCATACCCGGCCGCATCCTCCAGCATAACCCGTATAGGCATGGCATAATGGACCTCATCCTGATTCTCCAATCCCACCAGCACCACGTCCGTGCCCATCACCACCTTGCGCATCAGATCCCTGCATTTCCGGAAATGCCCCTTTTTGCCTTTGCCGGCCACGGAAGTATCCCTGTCCCGGATATCCGATCCCTTCACAACCTCACGCCCCCGGTATACAAAGCCGTTGATCAGATCCGCATAGCGTTCTTCATCACTGAAATACCTGGCCAGCGCAATATCCTTTACCCCCATCTTCTACCTCTCTTTCATTGTAATCCGGCGAAGACAGGCGGCAGGTCCAAAGGGTTTATAATCCTATTATATCGGCCTTTCCTGTGAAATGCAAGGCGCCTGCCTTCTCCAATTTAATAAAACCTATCGTGAATCGTCGGCGAAACGCCGGGTATGGGAGACCGTCTCCCAAGAATAAAACAGCGGCAGAAGCGCTGTCTGTATGACCAGAATACCACAATTGCCCTCACAGTGCAAGCACCGAAATAAGGGAGCCTGCCGGACAGCAGACTCCCTTACATTTTACACCTCGACTTCCAAAATATGGGAATTCCCATTGAGCAGATCTGACAGCTTCAGACAGTCGCTGTTCTTGCTTACGCTGACCGTAAAGGTGACCTTCATTCCCTGCTCCGGCTTTCTGCGGCAGGAGAATGCGGTAATGGCAAAGCCCATGTCCTCCACCTGTTTTTGGAGTTCTTCCAGGCTATCCACTGTCTCGTCGGCCTCAATGTAGTGGGTCCTCCCCCGGTCATTCATCCTCTGCATGCACCAGGCAGCACGCCGCAAAATGCCCCGGACGGATCTCCCGCAGCTGGGGACTCTTCCTGTGACACTCGTCGCAGGCATGGTTGCAGCGCTTGGCAAAGCGGCATTCATCCGGCAGGTTGATGGGGGAGGTGATCTCACCCTTCAGCAGAATCCGCTCATGCTTCTCCCTCAGATCCGGCACCGGGATAGCTGACAGCAGCGCCCTGGTGTAGGGATGCAGGGGATGGCGGAACAGCTCCTCGGCGGGCGCCTTCTCCACCAGCTGCCCCAGATACATAACCGCAATATCATCTGAGAAATGGTTGACCACAGAGAGGTCATGGGTAATGAAAATGTAGGTCAGGCCCAGATCCTTTTGAAGCTGCTTTAACAGATTTAATATCTGGGCCTGGATGGACACGTCCAGGGCGGACACAGGCTCATCACAGACAATGAACTTGGGTTCCATGGCCAGTGCCCTGGCGATGCCGATTCTCTGGCGGCGGCCGCCGTCCAGCTCATGGGGGTATGTATTAATCAGGCGCTCCGCCAGTCCCACGGTCTCCATCAGCTCCAGCACCCGTTTCTCAATGGCCCGCTTGTCGGTCAGGATTTTGTTGATCCTGATGGGCTCGCTGATAATCTGGTTCACAGTCTGGCGTGGGTCCAGGGATGAGAAGGGGTCCTGGAAAATGATCTGCATCTCCTTGCGCATTTTCCGCATCTCCTCCACACTCAGCTTGGTGATATCCTGCCCCTCGAAAATCACCTGGCCGGAGGTTGGCTCCAGCAGGCGGAGGATGGATCTGCCGGTGGTGGATTTCCCGCAGCCGGACTCTCCCACAATGCCCAGGGTCTTACCGCGTTCTATGGTAAAGCTCACGTCATCCACCGCGTGCAGCATCCCCTTGGAGGTCTTGAAATATTTCTTCAGGTTCTTGATTTCCAGAATATTGTCAGCCATTGCTCACCCTCCTTTTGATGTGGAACTGCGGATCATCATATGCCGTACACGCCACACAGTGGGTGCCGCCCACATTCCGCAGCCTGGGCTGGTTCCTGCGGCAGGCTTCTGCGGCATAGGGGCATCTGCTTGCAAAGGAACACCCCTCCGGCAGATCCGTGGGATCAGGCATCAGCCCCGGAATGGGCTGCAGCTCGCTCTTTCTGTCATTGATGTTGGGTATGGAGCCGAACAGGCCTTCTGTGTACGGGTGCTTGGTGCGGTTAAAAACCTCCTCCAGTGTCCCCTGCTCCACAACGCGGCCCGCATACATCACCATCACCTCGTCACAGACCTCAGCCACAATTCCCAGATCGTGGGTAATCAGGATCATGGAGGTGTCATATTTCTGTTTCAGCTCCTTCATCAGCTCCAGCACCTGGGCCTGAATGGTCACATCCAGGGCGGTGGTAGGCTCATCCGCCACCAATAGCAGGGGATTACAGGCCAGGGCAATGGCGATCACCACCCGCTGCTTCATGCCCCCCGAGAACTGGTGGGGATACTCATGGGCCCGGCTGCCCGGGATTCCCACCATCTCCAGCATCTCCACCGCCTTGGCAAATGCCTCCTTCTTGGTCACCTTCTCATGGATCTCTATGGATTCGGCGATCTGCTCTCCCACCGTGAATACGGGGTTTAAGGCAGTCATGGGGTCCTGGAAGATCATGGAGATCTCCTTGCCCCGCACCTCCTCCAGCTGTTTTGGGTTCATGTTCATCACCGCCTTGCCGTCTATGGTGATGTGATCGCACTCTATGACTCCCGGCGGCGATGGGATCAGCCGCATGAGCGCCATGGCTGTGGTGGTCTTGCCTGCGCCGGTCTCCCCCACCAGGCCCAGGGTTTTCTTCCGCTCCAGCTGGATATTCACACCGTTCACTGCCCGGACAATGCCGTCCTCGGTCTCGTAGCGCACCACCAGATCCTGCACGTCTAATATCAGGTCTTTTTCTGTATTCATCCTGCAACCTCCTTGTCGGCTTATCGCTTCATTTTCGGGTCCATGGCATCCCGAAGCCCGTCTCCCAGCATATTCAGCGCCAGAACCGTGACCATGATGGCCAGTCCGGGGAACAGCGTCATATAGCTGAAATCACGGATATATTTTCTGCCCTCCGCCAGCATGGCGCCCCACTCAGGAGCCGGGGCCGGGATTCCCAGGCCCAGGAAGCAGAGGGAGGAGGCAGAGATAATGGCGGAGCCTACCCGCAGCGTCACCTGAACCACAATGGGTGACAGGGCGTTGGGAAGGATGTGCTGCAGAATGATCTGCCAGTCCTTCATGCCGATGGCCCTGGCTGCCTCTATGTATTCCTGGTTGCGCACAGTCAGCACCGCGGCCCTGGCCACGCGGATAAATGCCGGCGTGCTGGTGACGCCCACGGCGATCATCAGGTTCAGCGTGCTCTGTCCCAGAACCGACACTACCACAATGGCCAGCAGAATGTGAGGGATGGAGGCAAAAATGTCGCCGAAACGCATGAGTACGTTCTCAATCACCCCGCCGTAGTAGCCAGCCACCGCGCCCAGGGTAACGCCCAGGATCACGGCCACAATCACTGCCACGATGCCGATGGGCAGGGAATAGCGGGCCCCCCAGATCACACGGGCGAAGATATCCCGGCCCACATGGTCTGTGCCGAACCAGTGGCTCATGCTGGGGGACTGAAGCCGCTCCGGCACATTCTGGCTTACAATGTCCCTCTGATAGTCAAAAATCAGGGGCGCGGCCAAGGCCACCGCAACCAGCAGAATCACTATGATCAGGCCGATAATGGCCCCTTTGTTTTTCCTCAGATTTCTCCATATTTCAGCCAGCTGGCTGCGATTTGCATATTTCTTTGATACCAATTCCTGATTGGAAACTGTTCCTGCCATCTGTCCTCACCTCACTTTGTGTACTGGGCTTTGATCCTTGGGTCTACGTAGGCGTACAATATGTCCACCAGAAGCTGCACCACACAGACAATCATGGTGGTAATGATTACACACCCGGTTACCATGGGAATATCACGCATGTTGATGGAATCCACTGTCAGGCGGCCCACCCCCGGCCACGCAAACACAGTCTCCACCAGCACGGCTCCGCCCAGGATATAGGCGAACTGTACACCGGCGATTGTGATGATGGGGATCAGCGCGTTGCGCAGGGCATGGTGCATGATCACCTTCTTCTCACTGACCCCCTTGGCCCTGGCCGTGCACAGATAGTCCTGACGGATCACATCCAGCATGGAGGAGCGGGTGGTGCGGGTCATCAGCGCCGCATTGTTGGTCCCTATGGTGATGGCTGGAAGAATCAGGCTCTTCCAGCCCCCTAAGTCTCCGCCCGAGGGGAACCAGCCCAGATTCAGGGCAAATGCGATAATCAGCAGCAGGCCCAGCCAGAATTGAGGCATGGACAGACCCAGCAGGGCCAGCACCACGGACACATTATCCTTCCATGTATTCTGGTTGACCGCAGAATATACACCCAGGACCAGCGAGAGCACAAGAGATACCACGATTGCAGCCACCGAAAGCTTCGCCGTGGCCGGGAAACGCTGGCAGTATGTCTCCCATACATCCTTTTTGCTCACGTAGGAGGACCCCATATCCCCTTTGAGAAGTCCTTTCATGTAGTTTGCATATCGGACGACCAGGGGATCATTCAGCCCGTAGTCTTCCCGTACCTGTTCGATCATGGCGTCAGTGGCCTGATCCCCGGCGATAATCAGGGCCGGGTCGCCAGGCGCAAGGTCCATAATAAAATAGATTGCAAAGGAAACACAAATCAGAACCGGAATCAGCATTAACAGCCTTTTTAATATGTAACGATGCATATACCTTCCTCCATTCTCCCATTCAGCTGGGGCGCCGCAGCACGGCGCCCGGAGCGTGTTTACTCTTCTACCATATACGCGTATGTAAAGTCGTGGCAGCCGGTGGCATTTAACTTAATCCCGTTGAGGCTGGTTTTCTTGGCAATATTCAGTGTCTCCACATACAGCGGAATGCACAGCGCCTCATCCACTACCTGGGTCTGCAGTTCATCGTACATGGTCTGGCGTTTGGCGGCGTCCTGCTCCACCAGGGCTGCATCCAGCTTGGCGTCAAATGCAGGGTCGGAATACTTCATGCGATTGTTGCCGGAGTCCGTGTAGAACAAAAGGCGCAGGTTGTTGTCAATGGAAACCAGGGAAACGTGGGCAGCCATACATGCATCGTGCTCATTGGCCTTGATCATGGAGTTGCGGACCGCTGTCTCCACCTCCTCAATATTCATGGTGACGCCCACCTCTGCCAGCTGGGCCTGAAGCACAGGAGCTATGGCCCTGGAAGTGGAGTCATGGCACAGTACGGAAAATGTGAACCCATCGGCGTAGCCCGCCTCTGCCAGAAGCTTCCTGGCCTCCTCCACATTGTAGCTGTATCCTTCCATCCCCCCGTAGAAGCCGGCGGAGATATCGGTGAAATAGTAGTTCTGAGCCTCGCCGAATCCGTTTGCAGCCACTGCAACCACATCGTCCTTGTTGATTGCCATGTTCATGGCCTTGCGCACATTGATATCCTTAAATGGGGCACCGTGCTCCTCAGAAACATTCATAACCATATAGTTTAAACGGGTTCCCTTCATCTGGATCAGATCCAGGTTGGGGTCCTCTGCTATGTACTCCAGCTCCATGGTGGACGGCGTCTGGCAGTAGTCAATGTCTCCGGTCTGCAGCGCGATCACCCGGGTGGCATCCTCCGCATACTGGCGGAATGTAATCTTCTCGGTCTTGGGAAGCTCCCGGAAATACTTATCAAAACGGCACATGGTCACCGCATTTCCGAAGTCAATGGTATCATAGTAAAATGCGCCGGAGCCGATGGTAGTCCCCTCTTCCCCCATCTCGGTCAGCGCCTTCTCCGACAGGATGGCCATATTGGGGTTGGTGATGTCAAACAGGAAACCGGTTGACGGCCCTGACAGCGTGATCTCCAGGGTGTGGTCGTCAATGGCCTTCATGCTGTCAATGATCTGCACCTTGGAGGCAACAAAGGAGAAATCCTTGCCGCGGTTGAATGTGTAGATGACATCACTTGCCTTCACAGGCTCGTCATTGTGGAAAAACGCGTTGGGATTCAGGTTAAATGTATACACCAGGCCGTCATCGGAGACTGTGTAGCTGTCCGCCAGATCCGGCACATAATCCTGGGTGTCGTAATCCCATTTCACCAGATTGCTGTGGCTCACGGTGTAGAAGATCTGGTTGGTGATGGAGCTGGTATTCTGTGGGTCCGATGTGGTAAACACATTGGCCAGCCCTATGATGATCTCTTTTTTAAATGTGGCGTTCTCATCCGGCGCCGCAGGTGCCGTGGTCTCTGTGGCCCCAAGGCTGCCCGCCTGTTCTCCTGCCCCCGCACCGGCCGGTTTCCCGCAGCCCGCCAGTCCTGCCATTGCCGCCACGCACATTACCCATGACAACGTCTGTCTGATCTTTCTCCCTTTAAACATAAAATTCCCTCCTCAAGCTTTTTTCCTAAACGGATACGTTATTATAATGCAAGATTCATGCCAAATTTAATTTCCCCTGTTATCAGGGTTTCCCAGGCAGTGTGCAAATAAAAAGCAGGCAAATTTTTCCGCTGCGGTAAAATTTGCCTGCTTTTTTTCTCAATTCCGTATGTTTAGATCGTAATCTTTAATTTTATTGCGAAGCCCCCGCTCGCTGATTCCCAGTTCCTCTGCAGTGACTTTCTGCCTGCCTCCGTTGCGTTTTAAGGCGGCCTCAATGGCTATGCGCTCCACCTGGGCAATGGAGAGGCCGGCCAGCTGTTCTTCCAGGGTACTGCCGGGGCCGGAGGCATTTGCCAGTCTCCTTCCCCCGCATTCCTCCTGGATCAGCAGCGGCAGGTCCCCTGCCCTGATGGTCTCCCCGCCGGACAGGATCACCCCGTACTCCAGGGCGTTGGCCAGCTCCCTGACATTGCCCGGATACTGGTAGGAGACCAGCATCCGCTCCGCCTCCTGGTCAATACCCTGGACCGCCTTTCCCTGGTCCGCGCTGTATTTGCTGAGGAAATGCCTGGCCAGCAGGGGGATGTCCTGGGTCCGCTCCCTGAGAGGCGGCAGCTTGATCTCCACAATGTTCAGCCGGTAGAACAGATCGCCCCGGAACAGCCCTTTTTTGACCATGGACCGCAGGTCCTGGTTGGTGGCTGATATCACACGCACATCAATTCTGCGGGGTTCACTTCCCCCGATGGGGGTGAATTCCTTCTGCTCCAGCACCCGCAGCAGCTTTCCCTGAAGGTTTAAGGGCATATCCCCCACCTCGTCCAGAAACAGGGTGCCGCCGTCCGCCATCTCGAACTTGCCCTTTTTATCCTGGATGGCGCCGGTGAAGGAGCCTTTTTTGTGGCCGAAGAATTCTTCCTCCAAAAGCCCCTCCGGAATGGCCGCGCAGTTGACATCCACGAACTTCTCATCCCTGCGCTTGCTCTGAAAATGGATGGCCCTGGCCACCAGCTCCTTGCCTGTGCCGCTCTCGCCGGTGATAGTGACGCTGGCGCCCACGTCCTTGACCTTCTCGATCATCTGGTAGACCCGCTGCATGGCCGGACTTTTGCCGATCATCTCCCCGTAGGAATACCGGGACTGGAGTTCGCGGCTCAGATACTGGACCTGCTCGTTTAAATGGCGGAATTCCAGGGCCTGCCTGATGAAGATCAGCAGTTCTTCCACGTCCAGAGGTTTGGACAGGTAGGAAAATGCCCCGTTTTTCATGGCCTCCACGGAGGAGCGGATGCTGCCGTAGGCTGTCATGATAATGACCGCTACGCTGGGATCATGGGACTTGATCTGCTTCAGCACTTCGATGCCGTCCCTGTCCCCGATCTTCAGATCCAGAAGAACCAGACCGAAATTCTGCTCCTCCATCAGCCTTAACCCCTGATCCGCATCCGTGACAGCGCTGACCGCGTAATCTGTTTCCAACACAAGCGAGAGGGACGCACAGATGGCCCGCTCGTCATCAATGATCAATATTGACGGTTTCATACCCAACTCCTTCTGCTGACGGTACGGCGCAGTTATCCCCCGGCGCCCTACGGTCAAATTTCATGGTAATCCTGGTGTATTCCTGCAGTTTGCTTTCAATCAGCAGGCAGCCCCCATTTTCTTCCAGATAGTTCTTGGAGAGCGCCAGCCCCAGGCCTGTTCCCGTGGTCTTGGTGGTGAAGAAGGGATCTGTGCAGCGGCGGATCTCTTTCTCCGTCATGCCGCAGCCCTCATCCTCCACTGTGATCACAGCCTGGCTCCCAACGCCCTTTGCCTCAATTGTTAAAACCGGGCGGTGTGTGGCCTGGCCGCTCTGCTCCTTCATCTTCTTCTCCATAGATTCGATGCTGTTCAGAATAATATTGATCAGAACCTGCTTAATCTGCGTCTGATCGCCCCGGATCAGCAGCCCTTCCTCCGCCCGTACCTCCACCTGGATGCGGCCCTGCTTCACCACGGCCTGGGTGAGATACATGCACTCATTGATCACATTTCCCAGGTCTATGGAGGTGACCTGCTTCTGGGTGGGCTTGGCGTAGTTGATCAGGCCCTCAACCAGTTTGTTGATGCGGTCCACCTCATCAGGTACGAACTCCGCGAACATATCCTGAACCTGCTGGTCCCCTCTGCGGGTGGTAATCAGGTTGGCAAATGTGCGGATGGACATCAGCGGATTCTTGATCTCATGGGCAATTCCCGCAATCAGGCGGTTCATGGCCTTGCTCTTCTCCTTCTCAAAGGCCAGCCGTTTCTCCTGCTCCTCCTTGGTGATGTCCAATATGGTCAGAAGTATGCCGCTCTGGGCATCTGCGCCCGGCGCCTGGATCACGCTGCACTGGTATGTATGATTCTCGCTGGCCCCGCCGGGGATGGTAACTGCCCGGTCCAGCCGGCCGGTATCGTTCTCCCACGGGCTGTCCCCCAGCTGCTCCAGCAGGTTTTTAAAAAAGGGAATGTCCGTGAGCCGGGGATACGTCCGGTAAGCTTCGCCGCCGGGCCGGGCCGGAGGCACGCCGGGCTGGGTTACGGCCATGCTGGGCTGGGTTACGGCCCCGCCGGCCTGGGCTGCGGCCACGCTGGGCTGGGTTACAGACACGCCGGGTTGGGCTGCGGCCCCTCCGGCCTGGGCCGGGGACTCGCTGGGTTGGGCTGTGGCCACGCTGGCCTGGACTGCGGCCACGCCGGCCTGGGCTGCAGCCCCGCCTGCGTTTTCCCCCCAAGACAGGCGGGCAGCGCTGTTGTTCATGGCCCGGACAGTAAAGTCCCGGTCAAACAGCACCATGCCGTTGGGGGAATTCTCCACCAGATAGCGCTGCATGTCATTGGCCTCCCGGATCTGGACAATCTGGCGCTCCAGCTCTGTGTTAGCCTCCTGCAGCTCCCTGGTCTTTTCCTCCACCTGCTTCTTCAGGATGGCCTTGATCCGCTGGTTGACCGCCGCATAGACGAACCAGAACAGCACCACAACGCCGATGACGCAGATGCTTCTGCGCACCAGGGCCCGGGTGTCATAGGGCGCTTCCTCCACTATCCAGCTCCTGAATATCTTGTCATACTCACCGCTGGCCCGCAGCTCCACCAGGCCTCTGTTGAGAATCCGTTTCAGGTCGTGATCCCCCTTCTGGGTCAGTATTCCGTAGCGGACCGTGGACATGTAGTTGTTGGCGATAATGTACTGGTCTTCCACACCCATTTCATTTAACTGCCACAGAATGCTGTCCTTGATCCCAATGATCGCTTTGGCGCCTCCGCCCATGTGGTCCCGGAACACCTCCCGCTGGTTTCCTACCGCCACGTACATGGAAGCGCCGATCTTGGAGATCAGAGAATAGCTGGCTGTCCCGTATTCAAAGACAGCCATCTCCCCGGTCAGATCAGGCAGTTCCCCCTGGGCATCCAGGAAATCCTTTTTCACCACCAGGCACAGTGTGGAGGAGGACATCTCATCCGTCATCTGTTCCTGGCGGCGGTCCTCCATCATGGCCCCCAGCACCAGGTCCACGTCCCCGCTGTTTAAATGTTCCATGCAGTCGCTGGCCCTCTCCATGGGTATGTACTCCAGCACCAGATCATTGCGCCTGGCAATCTGGTCCAGGATCTCCACATGCATGCCGGCGGCATTTCCCTGGTCATCTGTAAATTGATAGGGCGGCATATTGCAGTCATATGCCACCCTTATCTTTGTAGTAAGTCCTTTGGCAGGGATATAGCAGGTAATCACAATGGCTGCAGCTAGAATCGCAAATACCACTCGTTTTATCCCCGAACTTGTATGCATTTAGTTTACTCCTGATCGTTGGTCAGGTGGAATCTGTCCAGCAGATAGAATACCAGGCTTAACACCATGCCCACCACGCAGGCCAGCACCATGCCGGTCAGCTGGATGTTGCCCATCTTTAAGGCGATGCCGGACAGGCCGGATACAAATATCACGCTGGTCAAAGCCAGGTTCCTGGACTTGCCGTAGTCCACCTGGGAGTCCACCAGTATGCGCAGGCCGGAGGTTCCGATCATTCCGTAGAGGAGGAAGGAGATTCCGCCGATTACAGGGCCTGGGATCGTGCTGATCATGGTGGACAGCTTGCCGATGAAGGAGCAGACGATGGAGAGCACCGCCGCGCCTGCGATCACGCGGACGCTGTACACCCTGGTCACGGCCATAACGCCGATGTTCTCACCGTATGTGGTGGTGGGGACGGAACCGATCAGGCCGGAGATCATGGTGGAGAAGTTGTCTCCAAACAGGGAGCGGTGAAGGCCGGGGTCTTTTAACAGGTCCCTGCCAACGATCTTGCTGGTTACCACCTGGTGTCCGATATGCTCGGAGGTGATTACCAGCAGCACAGGCAGGATCATCATGATGGCGTCCAGGCTGAACTTAGGGGCAGTGAAGTGGGGAGGTGCGAAAAATGACGCGGCTGCCACTTCCGAGAAGTCCACGATACCACAGGCCACGGCTGCTACATACCCGGCAATCACTGCGATTAGAATGGGGATGACCGACAGGAATTTGCGGAACAGGATGGAGCCGAACACAGCCGTACCCAGAGTTACCAGGAACACAATCACGTTCCTGTGGTTGATCACCTCATCCAGCAGTCCGGCATTTTGGGCGGCAGTTCCGGACAGCTCCAGTCCGATCAGGGCCACCACCGGTCCCATAGCTGCAGGCGGCAGCACCACATCGATCCAGTCTGTGCCGAACTTGTACACAATGAAGGCCAGAACGCAGCCGCAGAAGCCCACTGCCACGAAACCGCCCAGGGCGTACTCATATCCAAAGCTGCTGATGACCACGCCTGCGGGAGCCAGGAATGCAAAGCTGGAGCCCAGATATGCGGGGGCCTTTCCTTTTGTGACAAAGATGAACAGCAGTGTGCCCACTCCGTTCATAAACAGCACGATAGCCGGGCTGATTCCGAACAGGAAGGGAACCAGAACCGATGCCCCGAACATGGCGAACATATGCTGAATGCTTAAGGGCACCAGCAGCCTGAAGGGCACCTTCTCTTCTACCTGAATGATACGCTGATTTTCCATTTTTTTCCTCCGTTTGTCTCTTTCACTCTCATACTCTTGTGACTCATGAGCACATGTTCTTCTCCTGCGCCCACGGTTTTGGCAGTCCGGGCTTCGGCCTCAGGCCGGATCTGCTGCATTGGACCGGGCATTGGCTCCGGGCCTGCAGCCCCCTGCTGCTGCCCGTGTTACTCCTCCGGCGTTTCCCTTGGTTCCCGTTTCTGCCCGAATCCGTTGCCTCTGCGGGAACGCCTGCGGCGTTTGCTCCCCCCTGAGGAGGGCTGCCCGGAAGCAGTCTCGCCGGGCGCTGCCGGGGTGGTCTTGGCTCCGTCCCCCTCCCCTTTCGGGCCACGCGCCGGCGTGGGCTTACTTCCTCCGGATGCCCGCTGGCCTGTTCTGCCTCCATTTCCGCCGTAGGAGGATGGCTTGCCTCTCCCCCCGGAGCTTCTGCCGCCTCCACGGCCATGTGGATGGCTGCTTCTGCCTTTCTCGAAGCAACGTTCACAGATGGAGAAGGGGTAATCCCAGGACAGCTCCTTGCCGCAGAAGGAGCATTTGCGGGAGTAGCTGGAGCACTCGGTCTTTAGGATGCGGCTGATCTCTTCCTCCGTCTCATGGCGTTCCTGGGTCAGATTCTGGACCTGGGTGGGCAGCCCCACTTTTCTGGAGAACTGGAAGTACAGGTCCAGCATCTTGTAGTAGCTTTCCAGATCGTAGAGGTCATTGCCCGGGCTGTAGGGGAATTCCAGCTCCTCCACCTCCCGGTACTCCCGGCAGTAATCCCGCCACAGATCCATCACCAGCTTGTTGTCGATGTCAATGGCGCAGGTGATCAGCTTGTAGATCTCCGGCTTGGAATACTCCTCCATGTCGTCATAGTGGACTGCCACAAAGTTCTGGTACAGGGCCAGAAGCTCGTCCACCTCCATCTTCTCATAGATGGAGGGCGTGTCCATCCCTGCCCAGATCTTCACCAGGGTGTCGATCTGCGCCGGAAGTGTCAGAAGCTGCTCCGGGAAGCCCACATAGGCCTTCATGATGGGCATGGGAAGCCTGGCCAGGCCGTCGGCAATCACATCCAGGTCGTCAATGGCCGCCACAAAGCCCTCCTCATACAGTCCGAACCGCCCCGCCCTTCCGGCGATCTGCTTGATCTCCTCGGGATTCAGGGTGCGCTTGTTAACCCCGTCGAACTTGCGCGTCTCCACAAAAACGATGCGCCGGATGGGCAGATTCAGCCCCATGCCGATAGCATCGGTACTGACCACCACGTCCGTCTCCTTGGCCAGGAAGCGGCGCACCTGCTCCCTGCGTGTGGCGGGCGGCAGGTTGCCGTAGATCAGGCTGCAGCGGACGCCCTGGTTCTCCAGATGGGCTGCCAGCGCCAGCACGGACTTCTTGGAGAACACGATCAGCGCGTCCCCCTTCTTCAGATCCCGCCCCAGCACATAGGGCGATTCCTCCAGCGTCAGCCTGGTATTCCGCTTGTGGCGCACAATCTTAAACTGATCCCCGCAGCGGCGGATCATCTGCACCACAATGTCCTCTGCCTCCGGGGCCATGCACAGGTGGATTTCATCTGCCCGCAGCCCCAGGATGGCTCTGGTCCAGTTGTGCCCCCGGTAGGGATCTGCGATCATCTGGCACTCGTCCACCACCACCACGTCAAAATACTGGTGGTCGTTAAGCATCTCCACTGTGCAGGCCTGGCACAGTGCGCCGGGGATCTCCAGTGTCTCCTCCCCTGTGATCATGGAACAGGGATGTCCCTCTGTGTTCAGACGGTCGTACACCTCCAGGGCCAGCAGCCGCAACGGGCCGAAATAGGCGCCGTGGCTGCACTCCTTCAGCCGTTCCAGGGCATCGTGGGTCTTGCCGCTGTTGGTAGGACCGATGTGGAGGATGAATTTGCGCTTCATCTCCCTTGCACCTGCATATTCGTCCTCCGGCCTCTGGCGTATGGACTCCCGGATGCCCTTCTGGATGGTCTTGGGCACGTAGAACAGTTCATAGGCCCGCTCCAGGGAATTGGACAGCAGATAACGCCGGATGCCCTGCATTTTCAGCACGTGCTCCAGCGCTTCCATGGACAGATCCGGTATGAATTCCAGATCCTTAACTGCCAGCTGATCACAGAATTCCAGCATTTTTCCATACTGTTCCTGCCACTCCTCCTGCCCTGCCCCGGGCTTTACAGAGTTCTCCTTGTGCATCAGATATGCACAGGATTTGGCCAGCATTGCGTGAATGTCGCTGAGTTCGTTGGGCTTCTCCACCTCATCCAGATATGCCCCTGTGAGGCGGGTCACCCGCCGTTTCATATCAGCAGCCGTCATGGCGCGGTAACGCTTGTTCACATTGCCGAAAAAAAGCCCCTTATAGTATTCGCCCAGATACGACGCACAGTCAGTATTAATAGCCATGTTGCCCCCTTATTCTTAAAGTATTAACGGCGCTCAGACCATCGTCGTATCTACAAAATGTTCAAATCCCGTGACACCGAACTCCGCGCAGATGTTATTGATTCCCTCCACGATCTCTTCTCTGGAATAATTGCAGCCGATCAGCTCCTCATCGCTTAACTCATTTAAATACATATAAAATGTGAGCGCCACCTCCAGATACCGCATGTCCTCGGGGTCCACTTCCTCAAACAGCATGTTCTCCGCACCGTTTACATCCCCATCATCCACCAGAGTCTTTATGCGGCGGTAGCGGCGGTCCATCTCCGTATCCTTGTCCTCGTCCTCGGGCAGCTCGTAATCAATATTGTTCTTTTTCAGCACCAGACGGGCAAGGGCCTGCACCAGGTCGCTGATTGTTCTCATCACGTAATCGTCCTGAAATCCCATAGTCAGTATCTCCTTAATTTCTTTTTCTTATAAAAATGCACATTAGCTTTAGTATAATGGATATCCTACCCACGGTCAATACATAGGTTCCTTTATCCCTTAAGGCAGTGCATGAGCGCCTCCGCCTCATCCCAGTTTACCGTATAGCCGGCTCCGTGGGAACAGAACACGGAGGAGGAGGGCTGCTCTGTGTCCCCGCCCTTGTCATATCCTGTCTCCCTGATCACTTCCTCCTGGTTGTGGCACTCCCTGTACCCACCGTTTACCATGGAAATGGAGGCACTCCCCCTGGTTGCCGCAGCCAGCTGGCGGCTGTAGTCCATAAAGGAGGCCACCGGCCCGCTGCCCTGCACCTCCACCCAGTCGCCGGACCGGACCGGCGGCCCGGATTCCCCGGACAGCTTCTGGATATCCGACAAAATGCGGCCCGTATACTCCGCCGGGGCTGTGATCTCAAACTGGTAAAATGGCTCCAGTAGCTGGTTCTCTGCCTTCTCCAGCCCCTGTCTGATGGCCCGGTAGGTGGCTTCCCTAAAGTCTCCGCCCTCGGTGTGCTTCAGATGGGCTCTGCCTGCAGTCAGCACCACCTTCACATCCGTCAGCGGGAAACCGGTGAGAATCCCTCTGTGAACCCGTTCAAATACGTGGGTCCGCACCAGGTTCTGGTAATTATTGGAAAGGGTGTCCACATGGCATCTGCTCTCAAAAGAGATTCCGCTGCCTCTTGGGGCAGGCTCCAGCAGCAGATTGACCTCAGCGTAATGGCGAAGGGGCTCGTAGTGGCCGTACCCTGCCACCGGCTTGAGAATGGTCTCACGGTACAGCACCCTGGGCGGCAGGAATTCCGCCTGGATTCCAAACCGGTCCTCCATCAGCCGTTTTAACACCTCCAGCTGGATGGTGCCCATTACCCCCACGCAGATCTGTTCCTCTCCCCCGGGCAGCCGCTCCCCGCGTACCCCCAGCTGGGGATCTTCGTCCTCCAGGATCTTAAGGCAGCTGAGCAGGCGGTGGGAATCCGTGCCGTCATGGGCCATAACCCTGGCTTCCAGGGCAGGAACCATCATATCCCCGCACACCGGCACCGTAAGGCCGGTCACAGCTGCCAGATCCCCGGCCTCAGCCTGGCTGACGACACTCAGGCGGGAGCCGAAGCTGGCCAGCAGCTCATTGACCTTCTCCCCCACCGTCTCACCGCTCCCCGGAAGGCAGAAGGTGAATTCATCCCTGATCTTCAGGGCTCCGGACAGTACCTTGATATATGTGAGCCTGCGCCCCTTGCTGTCACGGCGCACCTTGTAGACCAGGCCTGAGAACGGCTCCTGCGTCCGGTAGTCCGTGTCTGTCAGGCGGTGGAACACCTGAAGGAATTCCAGGATTCCCTGGTCCTTCAGCGCGGAACCGTACATAGCCACAAACGCCTGACGCTTTTTTATCAGCATTTTCAGGGCGTCGACCCCCTGCTGCTCCTCAACCCGGCCTTCCAGATAGGACTCCAGCACAGCCTCGTCCCGCTCTGCCACAAACTCCGCCAGACTGCCCTCCATGGAGAGGGCGGCAGGGCCATGGATTAGAACCGCATCCTCTGTAAGGCGGGCGCGCACGGCCTCCATGGTCCTCTCTGCAGCGGAGGGGGAATCCGCCAGATCCATCTTGTTGATAAAAAAGAATACAGGGACCTGGAAACGTTTCAGCAGGCCGAACAGGGTGACTGTGTGGGCGGGAATCACGCCGGTGCCATCCAGCAGCAGCACCCCATAGTCCATGGCCATCACCGCCCGCTCCGTCTCGGCGCCAAAATCCACATGGCCCGGTGTGTCCAGCAGATAATAAGTGCTGTCCCCGTAGGTAAATGTTCCCTGGTCCGCAAAAATGGTGATGCCCCGCTCCTTCTCAATGGGATTGGCGTCCATCACCGTGTCCTGCCGGTCCACCCGCCCAGGTGTGCGGATTGCTCCGGCGTGGTATAACAGCTGTTCTGAAAATGTGGTTTTCCCACTGTCTACATGTGCAAGGATTCCTATGGTTTTCTTCATGTCCGCCCCTAGAGTGTGTTTGATAATTGCTGTTTTTTATTCTAGCACATTTTCCCCCGTCCGCCAATCAAACTTTACGCGCCCAGGCACTTTCCTTTTTCCGGCGCATATTTAAATATAAGGTTAATCCGCCCGGGGCGCGGGCATATCCGGGTCCGGAGCGGATTTATTATAGATGGAGTAAGCGCATGAAAAATGGACGTACCCTCATAGCCCTTGCGGGCTGCCCCAATACGGGCAAAACCACCATATTTAACGGACTCACCGGCCAGAACACGCCCACCGGCAACTGGGCGGAGACTACAGCCGAGCCTGCCATGGGAAGCTTCTATTACAGCGGCTGTTCCTATCTCATGACCGACCTGCCCGGCCCTGAATCCCTGACAGCCGGACGGGACTGGGAGACCCTGGTCCGGGATTTTATCAGCTCCGGCATCCCGGATGCAGTGCTGGTGGTCATCCGGGCCGCCGAGCTGGAACGCGGCCTGGCCTACTTGTCCCGCCTGCTGCACTTAGACAGAATCCGGGATGCCGGCGTCCCTGTGGTCCTCTGCATTAACCAGTGGGATGAGACGGAGAAAATGGGCCTGTCCATTGATCTGGACCTGCTCTCCGATGTGCTTCAGATCCCAGTGGTTCCCTGCTGTGCCCGCTGCCGCGAGTACCTGGATGATGTCAAGACCGCAGTCCACCACGCCTGCCACCCCGACCACAGGCGGAATTTCCACTACGAGTGTCTGGATTTCTCCCCCAAAAACCTGGCCAGAGAGTGCGCCCCCCGGCGTCCCGCACCATCCCCAATTCCGTCCCTGGACCGGCTGATGGCCAGGCAGGTCCTTGGAAAGCTGTTCCTGTTCCTGATGCTCACGGGGATACTCTGGCTGTCCATGGGCGGCACCATTTTATTCTCCCAGCTGCTGGCAGGCGGAATGGACAGCATGGAGGGGCCTCTGGCCGCGTTCCTGGCCCTGGTGAGAATTCCCCCGTGGTTCCGGGATTGGCTGGTTCTGGGCCTGTACCGGCCCCTGGCCTGGGCCATTCCGCTGATGCTGCCGCCCCTGGCCATCTTCTTCCCTGTCCTGGCTCTGTTGAGAGAGGCGGGTCTGCTGCCCCGGGCCGCATTTGCAATGGACCGCTGTCTGGAGCGCTGCCAGGCCTGCGGCAAGCAGTGCATGGCCATGGCTGTTGGCCTGGGCTGCAACGCCGCTGGGGTCATCAGCTGCCGCTGCATCGCCTCCCCAAGAGAGCGCCTTCTGGCGGTCCTCACCAACTCCCTGATTCCCTGCAGCGGTAAATTCCCGGTACTGGCTGCCCTGATCCCACTGTTCTTCGGCCCGGGATTGTGGGGAAACTCCCCCTCACAAGTGCTCGGCGGAATAAGCTCCCCTGCACTCCACTCCCCGGGATGGGCAGGGAGCCTGATTGCCTGCCTGCTGTGGGCCCTCATCCTGGCAGCAGCCTTTGCCGCGGCCGCAGGAGCCAGCCTGGCCTGCTCCTGCCTGCTGTCCCACACCATCCTGAAAGGGCGCAGCGCAGCCTTCACCCTGGAGCTGCCTCCCCTGCGCCGCCCCCAGGCCGGGAAAGTCATCTTCCGCGCCCTGTTTGAGCGGGGCCTCCTGGTCCTGGGCCGGGCGGCCGCCCTGTCCATCCCCGCGGCCCTGGCCATATGGATCTGCGGACAGATATTTATCGCAGGCCCCGGCGGCTTCACCTTCATCCCCGGTCCCGGCAGGGTCAGCCTGCTGCAGGCTGTCACCGGTTTTCTGAATCCCCTGGGACGGCTGATGGGAATGGACGGCGTGATCCTGGCCGCCTTCCTCATGGGAACCGCTGCCAATGAAACGGTTCTGCCGCTGCTCTTCATGCTCTACCTCCAGACCGCCCCGCTCCTTCAGACTGAAGCAGTACCCGCTGTGTGGCAGTTCCTGGCGGACAGGGGATGGACCTGGCAGACCGCTCTGTGTACCGTAATCTTCTGCCTGTTCCACTGGCCCTGCGCCACCACCAGATGTACCATCCGAAGGGAGACCGGCTCCCCGCGATGGACGGCTGTGGCGGTGATTATGCCGACAGTGCTGGGGATTGTGCTGTGTATATTGACGCATGGGATTTTGACGCTGATATAATTCCCATTCTGCTGATTTCCTGTTCCACAATTTTCCTATTATTTACAAGTAAATTCCTTGACTATATTGCTGTATTTTTTTATAATGGAAGAGAAAAATACAGCAATATGCTGCAAAAGAAGGTGTTCATAATGCATCACCGCAACTCTTTCCTGCCCGCCTCCATTATGCTGGCCCTGGCGGGAGCGCTCCAGCTGGCTGCCAGGAAGTGTCCTGGCTTCGGCCAATGGTATGCCGTCCACATTTACCCTGTCATTGTATCAGTTATAGGCCGGATCATGGGGCTTCTTCCATTCTCTGTTGTGGAGTTTGGTCTCTACACCCTAGTCCTCCTGTGCCTTGTGTTTGCGGTGCGAAACATTCGAAAGCCTCTGAGACTTCTGTCCGGCCTGTACTGCCTGGTATCCTCTCTGGCGCTGGTCTTTACGCTGAACTGCGGTATCAATTACTACCGCCATCCATTTTCCTACAACAGCGGCCTGGTGATCCAGGAATCTTCCACAGCAGAACTGTACGCGCTGTGCAGCTATCTGGCGGATCAGATCAACGCCGCCAAGGACGATATGGACATCCCCGTTCCATACGAGGGCCAGACTTCCGAAACTCCTGGGCCTGGATTTGGGGATCTCCTGAATTACGGGGCGGAAGCCAGAACCGCCATGGCGGGACTTGGCCGGGAATTCCCGGAGCTGGACGGCTTCTATCCGCAGCCCAAACCACTGCTGCTGTCCCGCATCCTCTCAGTCCAGCAGCTCTGCGGCATCTACTCCCCATTCACAGTGGAAGCTAACTACAACCGGGAGATGCCCCGCTACAATATCCCACATACCATCTGCCATGAACTGTCCCACTTAAAGGGCTTCATGCGGGAGGACGAGGCCAATTTCATCGGCTACATGGCCTGCATTGGCTCAGACAACGCCCAGTTCCGCTACAGCGGCTATCTCATGGGCTGGGTCTACGCGGGCAACGCCCTGGCCAAGGCCGACATAGACGCCTACATAAGCCTGTACCAACGTCTGCCCCAGGAAGCGGTGGCGGACCTGCAGTACAACAACAATTTCTGGGCCCGCTATGACGGCCAGGTAGCCGAGGCTTCCAGCAAGATGAACGATGCTTATTTGAAAATGCAGAACCAGACCGATGGGGTGCAGAGCTATGGAAGAATGGTCGATCTGATGCTGGCGTATTATAGAGAACAGCTTTCCTCTGGTGACAATTAAAAAGCGCCTTCCTGGAGAATTGACATATTCTGAGTCAATTATTGCAGGGAGGCGCTTTATACTTTTTATGTAGACTCAATTAGGAAAGGGGATATGGGGAGTTAGGCGTGGAAAGGTACGCGGGCGGAGTGCTTAGATGCATCCGTTCGTGAGAGCCATGGGAGACGGGCGGAACGGCCCAAGGGAACGGGCTCAAAGTTTGGAACGGGGATGGATCTAAAGGGCAAGGGGCACAGAATGGAAG
>URUZ01000030.1 GCA_900551225.1 uncultured Clostridium sp. | reverse complement strand
TACCTACATTTCTGTCATTGTTACAATGATCTCCATGGTATTTGCAGTTATGGCGGCTTATGGCTTTTGCCGCTACAAAATCTGGGGCGCGGAAAAAATGAAGATGGGCATTCTGTTCACTAAAATGTTTCCGGGTGTATTGCTTTCCATACCCTACTATGTTATCATGAAAAAAATGAATTTGATTGACAGCCATATCGGCTTAATTATTATAAACTGCTCTTTTGTGCTTCCATTTGCAGTATGGAATATATGCACATTCTTCTTGCAGATACCCTGGGAGATTGAGGAATCTGCACTGATTGATGGCTGCAGCCGTTTCCAGTCTTTTATCAAAGTTATATTTCCCATGGCAAAGCCGGGCATCTCGGCTACAACTCTGTATTGCTTTCTGATGTCCTGGGATGAATTTATGTATGCGAATACATTTATCAATACAACGTTGAAAAAGACCGTGCAGGTAGGCATTCGGGATTACATCGGCGAGTATTCCACCGAGTGGGGACCATTGATGGCTTCTGTTATTTTAAGTTTGATTCCCGTTGTTCTCTTTTTTGTGATTGTTCAGGATAATTTAGTAGGCGGCTTATCGGCCGGAGCAGTAAAAGGATAATTGAATATGATTAAGAAAAAGCAGGGGCAGAGTATTAAATATAGCATGGTGGAAAGTATCATACTGTATGTACTTGTGCCTCTTTTTTTGGCCCTGTCCACACTCTGTTTTTTATTGCAGTATACCACTTCGTCAGGTATTTCGGAGGCATTCCAGATGATGTTCAGCCAGAGTGTGAGGGAGATCAACAGTGCCATCCTCCAATCTAATTATGTCAGCAGCACGCTGATTACCTACACGGAGAACAATAAGCTTCTGACGGATTATTACAATGCAGGCAATGATTATGAAAAAAATGTGGCTGCCAAGCAGATTGGGAAAATGATCATGAACAGTACGGTATCTGTGCTGGGGAATTTTCAGGGAGAAATGATAATTCTCATGAATGATGGGCGAATGATCAGTTCGGGGAAAGTGGCAGATGCTCCTGATGATCTATCGGAGCGCTCCTGGTACAAGGCTATGAAGAAAAACGGTCAATACCCTTACTGGGATAACGATATCAATGAACTGTTCGGACAGGACAATACCGGAGAATATGCGGCGTTTGGACGTGTTCTGATGAGATACCAGGAACATCCCCTTGGGTATGTTCTGGTGCGAATCCCCCAGGAGGTATTTTCACGGTTTGGCGATGACTCAAGATTCCGGAAGGGGACCATTGTCATGTTTGATTCCAATGGACGGATTCTGCTTGGAGATATGGAGGTGGCGCCCGAATCCGTGATCAGGGATGTTTATGACAGGTGGCAGAGCAGCGGAAAGAAGCAGGGGAGATATGGCAGCTATTATGTCATGGTTTCCCCACTGTCCTCCAGCAGCAATATTGTCATGTATATTGGGGATGTTCATAGTATATTTTCCAGAAGTGAACAGATTCTCAGTTACATGATCTTGTTTATGGTAATCATTGCCATCGGAGTGGTGGTAATGGTACTCTCTATCTCCAGGTATATTACGAAGCCGATTTTATTCTTTGCAGACCGGGTGCGGTATATAGAGAACAATGAGCCCCAGCAGCTGACTCTGAAGGAGAACCATTTCCTGGAAACCAGGGCATTAGAGGAGGGAATCCTCCGCGCGCAGCAGCGGATTATGCTTTTGATGGATGAGGTGCGCCAGGAAACAAGCATGAAGGAGAAAGCCCGTTTTGATGCATTGAGGGCGCAGATTAATCCTCATTTTTTATTCAATACCTTAAACGCCATACGCTGGAAGGCCTCTATCAACCAGGATAATGAAGTGGCGGACATTTTATCTGAATTAGGAGTTCTGCTGGGCGAAACTTATAAAAATGACGATGAGCTGGAAAGTATAGACCATGCGATCCGGATCTTGGAAGCATATGTGAAGATCATGAAGGTAAGGTTCGGCAATGAGGTTCAGTTCTTTTTTGTGATACCAGAACAGATCAGGGAATATTTAGTCCCAAGATTCTGCCTGCAGCCCTTGGTGGAGAACTCCTTTATCCACGGTATGAGCCATGTGGAAAAGGGAATCATTGCACTGAGGGGAGAGCTATGTGATGGAGAGGTTATTCTGACATTGATTGATAATGGGGTGGGAACCGGAGGAAGGGTACCGAGCCTGACAGAGGAGACCAACAAGCGCGGTGTTACAGGAATCGGGCTTACGAATATCCACAAGCGGATTCAGACCCTGTATGGGGAGAGATACGGTTTGACGATTGATACGGAGCTGGAGGTTGGTTTTAAAGTGGCACTCAGGATTCCGGCAATGAAAGGAACGGTGAATACCCATGAAGGCGCTGATTGTAGAGGATGAACTGCTGGCGAGAGCAGGGCTGCGTTCACTCATCGACTGGAATAAAATAGGAATAACTTTGCTGGAAGATGCCCAGGATGGCAGGGAAGCGCTGAACAGGATAGAAGAAGATTGTCCAAACATCATGTTTTTGGACCTGAACATTCCTGAAATCAGTGGCCTGGAGCTTTTGAAAATTATCCGCAGCCGCCGGCTGCCGGTTAAGACAATCGTGGTGAGCTGCTATGATGACTTTGATACTGTAAAAGAAGCTATGCGGCTGGGTGCCGTGGACTATATCAGAAAATTCGGCCTCTCCAAAGAGGCGCTTACAATCTCTCTGGGCAATGTACTGCAGACCTCATTTGAAGCGGCTGAGAATGTACCGAAGTCTGCGGCACAGAGGGGGTGTGAAATACGTGAAAAGATGCAGAGCATTCCTTTGGAGTATCAGACAGGATATTGCCTGAGTTTTTATATGCTGTGGAAATATTCTGAAGAAATGACGGATATGAAGATAATAGAGACAATCGCGTATCAATATTACCAGAATTTGGGAAGAAGCATGATGAGTTTGAATTATGAGGGCAAGCTGCTCATTCTCATGAAGGATCAGACGGACCGTGAGGAGGTCGGACAGCTGCTGAGGCAGATCTCACCATTCATTACAAATCGCTGCTATATTGGAATTACGCCCTATCAGGACCAGAATCATAAATCCGGCTTTTTTATGCGGCTTGCAAATACAATTGAAAATTACGGTTTCTATGGGGCAGAGAAAGAAATCATTTATCTTGATTTACCCATAGAGGTACAAAAGACCTATCCCTTTGATGTGTTTGCCTATATGGGAATGCTGGAGCGCGGAATTCAGAAAATATCTGAAGATGATATCTTAAAGACTTTAAATGAACTGTTCCATAAGATTCTGGAACACAGGTATCTCTCGGTGACCTTAGTAAAAAAGCTGATGATTGAGGCTTTGAGCCGTTTTTCAGACAAAGCAGGGCAGCTGGGCGGGGCGATTGAAGAAATTGAGGTGTTCGGCAGTTATAAGCATTATCAAAAAATAGTCCACATTACTAATTTTGAAGACATGCGCCGGTGGTGGGAGACATTTGTCCATCATTTTGCGGCGCAGTTTTTTACCAGACAGAAAAAGTCTGAATCTGATATAATAGAAAGCGCCCTGGAATATATAGACAATCATTTAAATCAAACCATTCAATTGTCGGATGCAGCCAGACATATTGGGGTATCGGAGCCTTATTTAAGCTCTTATTTTAAGAAAAACATGAATGAGAATTTCATTCCGTATGTAAACAGGCAGAAAATAAAACACGCCAAGCAGCTGTTTGCGGAGGGTAAGATGGTCTACCAGGTATCAGAAGAGCTGGGGTATGAAAACAGCACTTATTTCTCGAAGGTTTTTAAGAGGTTGGAGGGTGTTACGCCTGAGCAGTACAGAAAAAGGTTATGAATGAAGGGGAGGCTCGGGGACGGGTTACGGAGCTGGTAATCCTAAGGCTCCGGCAGTGCCAAATGAGGGGACGAACGATATGCGGAGGTTGTGGAAGCAGAATTTCCAAAAGATATTACAATGGGGTAAAAGACATTATGATATACTCAAAGAATTAAGGAGGTGAGCACAATGGCTAAAACTGCAAATATTAATGTCCGTATTGATCCGGAAACAAAAGCCGGGGCGGAAAAACTGTTTGTGAAGCAACCCAGATACAGTGCTGAGACGGAAGCCGCCATACAGGAAGCAAGAGATATTATGAATGGTAATATTTGCACAAAAAGTTATTCCTCTGCCCGTGAATTGTTTGCAGAGCTTGATGCAGAAATGGACGGTGAATGATGTTACAATTAGTAACAACCGGACAATTTCCGACCTGTTCGGGAAGTAAGTCGTATAAAAATCCAATCTAAGTCCACCGTCATTTAGTGAAGGTGGACTTTTGTGAATAAGTAGAAATTTTTGTCGTGGGCTTGACATATGAGGGCCTCAAAGCATGAGTTCCAGCGGCCGCTGACTCTCACGGGCGGAAACATCCAGCTCCGCCCGCGTCCCCCTCCGCGCCTCAATCCCCCTTAACCAAGCTATCCATCACCTCATCCACCGTGCTGATCCTCTCCGCCAGATACGCGTTGCTTCCGCAGAACAGCAGCGCCGTATCCACATCTCCTCTTGCCGCATTTACCAGGGACTGGGTGATGCAATAGGGGATCTTCGCGATATCACACCGCTCCAGACAGCGGTAGCAGTGCGGTATAGCCGGCCGCTGCCCCTTACCCACTGCCACAAGGAAGGGATTGCGGATTGCCCGCCCCGGCATTCCCACCGGGCTCTTGGTGATCACAATATCCTCTTTACCGGCCTGTATGTAGGCCTGCTTGTAGACCTCAGGCGCATCGCACTCCCGTGTAGTCACAAAGCGGGTAGCTACCTGAACCCCATCAGCGCCCAGGGAAAGCTGGTGCATCACATCCTCATGGGTGTAAATGCCGCCTGCCGTAACCACAGGGATGTGTTTCTGGTATTTATCGCCGTATTCCTTCACAACCTTAATGACAGCCTGCACTTCCTTGTCGTAAGCGTCCCGGTCATAGGTAGCGGGCACATCTGCAGTGTCTGCGCCGTACTGGGTCAGCTGATCCAGGGAGAAGCCCAGATGGCCTCCTGCCAGGGGGCCTTCCACTACCACCAGGTCAGGCGCCATGTGGCACTTGCGGTCCCACATCTTGCAGATCACCATAGCGGATTTGGCGGAGCTGACAATAGGCGCCAGCTTGATCCTGCGTCCCGTCACACCGCCCATCTCCTTGTAGGCTTCCTCCACATGCTCAGGCAGAGACACAGGAAGTCCCGCTCCGGAGATAATGATATCCGCACCGGCCTTCACAGCCTCCTTCACCCACCAGTCATAGTGCCTGGTAGCCACCATGATATTAAATCCGATGGCTCCTTCAGGGGATATCTCCCTGGCCAGCTTCATCTCCTTGTGGATTGCCCTGGCATTGGCCGCCTCGGGGCTGGAAGCAAAATCCGGCTCCTTGAAACCGATCTGGGCGGCGGAGATGATTCCCATGCCTCCTGCCTTTGCCACAGATCCTGCCAGCCGGTGCAGGCTGATGCCCACGCCCATTCCACCCTGAATAATTGGTTTTTCTACTGTCAGATCTCCTATTACTAATGGTTTCAATTCTTCCATCACATTCTCCTAAAACGTTCATACCGGTGGTTGGCCAGCTCTTCACCGCTCATGGCGCAATACTGCTTAAAGAATTCGGCCATGGCCCGGTCCATGGTGTCCGCCAGTTTAAACAGGTTATTCTGGTTAGCAGGCTCTTCCTCTGGTATAATCCGCTCAATCAGTTTCAATTTCTGCAGGTCGCTGGCAGTCACTTTCATGACCTTGGCCGCATCCGGGGCCTTCTTGCTGTCCTTGTACAGGATGGAGGCAAATCCCTCTGGGGAGAGGATGGAGTAAATAGCGTTCTCCAGCATCCACACCTCATTGGCAACAGCCATGGCCAATGCGCCGCCGCTGCCGCCCTCTCCGATCACAACGGAGAGCATGGGAACCGTCAGGGACGCCATCTCGAACAGGTTTCTGGCAATTGCCTCGCCCTGGCCGCGCTCCTCAGCCTCCAGGCCGCAGAATGCGCCTGGGGTGTCCACGAAACAGATCACCGGGCGGCCGAACGCCTCGGCCTGCTTCATCAGGCGCAGGGCCTTGCGGTATCCGTCAGGGGACGGCATTCCGAAGTTGCGCTTGATATTTTCCTTGGTGTTTTTGCCCTTCTGCTGGCCGATCACCGTGACGGGCATCCCGTGGTACATGGCGATGCCGCCCACAATGGCGCCGTCGTCCTTAAAATAGCGGTCCCCATGGAACTCGATAAATTCGTCAAATATGGCATTGATGTAATCAGAAGCCACAGGGCGGTCGGATTTCCTGGAGAGCAGCACAGTGTCCCAGGGAGTTTTTCCACCGTCATGGCCGGATTTGGCCTTCTTATCCACAGAATGTCCGGCAGTATCCACGGAGTGCCCGGCAGTATCCCCAGACTCTGCCTGCATAACAGGCTCCCCTCCGGGAATGGTCATGGGATGCTTCCTGTGCATATACAGGATCTGGCCCAGCACCTTCTTCTGGTCCTTCCGCTCCACGATTTTGTCCACAAAACCGTGATCCAGCAGGAATTCGGAGCGCTGGAAGCCCTCCGGCAGCTTCTGGCCAATGGTCTGCTCTATCACCCTGGGGCCGGCAAATCCAATGAGGGCGTTAGGCTCAGCCAGGATGATATCACCCAGCATGGCGAAACTGGCGGTGACGCCGCCTGTGGTGGGATCGGTGAGCACGCTGATAAACAGCTGCCCCGCCTCATGGTGGCGCTTTAAGGCAGCGGAGGTTTTAGCCATCTGCATCAGGGACACAATTCCCTCCTGCATCCTGGCGCCGCCGGAACATGCAAACAGGATCACAGGAAGCTGTTCCCTGGTGGCGCGCTCCACCGCAGCAGTGATCTTCTCACCCACCACGTGGCCCATGCTGCTCATGATAAACCTGGCGTCACAGACGCCGATCACTGCAGGATTGCCGTCAACGGCACATTTGCCGGTGACTACGGCTTCCTCCAGACGGCTCTTCTCCCTGGCAGCCTGCACCTTCTTCTCATATCCTGGGAAATCCAGGGGGTTGGAGAAGGGCATATCCTTATTCCACTCCTCAAATGAGCCGGAGTCTGCGATCATCTCAATGCGGCGGTAGGCGTGAACCCGGAAATACCCGTTGCACTTGGGACACTCGTAATAGTTGTTCCTCACGTCCTCCACATAGATGGGCTGGCCGCATTTATTGCATTTGCGCCACATTCCCTCTGGAATATTGGGCTCAGCACCGTCCGCCGCTTCCTGCGGTTTGTATTTAGTATCGATCTTGGTATATGTTTTTTTAAACATATTCCGCAACATGGGCAATCCCCTACCTTTCTGTCAGCGATGATTCAATCTGTTAACGAACATACTCCGGAAAATATTTCTCAATAAAACTGGTATCCGTATTGCCTTCCTGGAAGGCCTCATTCTCCAGAATTTCATACTGGAAGTTCACATTGGTCTCAATTCCCTCTATAATCAGCTCGCCCAGGGCGCTGCGCATCTTGGCGATGGCTGAGACCCGGTCCTTATCATATACGATCAGCTTCATCAGCATGGAATCGTAGTTGGCAGGCACCTTGTAGTCGCTGTAAATATGGGAATCCACGCGCACTCCGTTGCCGCCCGGGGTGTGTACATTGGTGATCAGCCCGGGACATGGCCTGAAGTTCTTGGAAGGGTTCTCAGCGTTGATCCTGCACTCAATGGCATGGCCGCTGATCACAACGTCCTCCTGGCGCACGCTGAGGGGCTCCCCTGCCGCCACACGGATCTGCTCTTTGATCAGATCCAGTCCGGTCACCATCTCCGTCACCGGGTGCTCCACCTGGATTCTGGTGTTCATCTCCATAAAGTAGAACTCCTTGCTCTTATCCAGCAGGAATTCAATGGTACCGGCGTTCTCATAGCCCACGGCCTTGGCTGCCTTCACCGCGGTGTCTCCCATTCTCTTTCTCAGATCATCTGAGATCACATCACAGGGGGATTCCTCCAGCACCTTCTGATGGCGGCGCTGGATGGAGCAGTCGCGCTCGCCCAGGTGAACCACATTGCCCAGCTTATCTGCCATGATCTGGAATTCGATGTGGCGGGGCTTCTCTATATACTTCTCTATATACATGGTGTCATCGGAAAATCCCTTGACGGACTCCATCTGGGCCGCGTTGAAATTCTCCGTAAAATCTTCGCTGCTTCTGGAGATGCGCATTCCTTTGCCGCCGCCTCCGGAGGATGCCTTGATCATCACCGGGAACCCGATGGACTCTGCCATCTTAAGGGCCTCGTCGGCCTTGTATACCGGCTCCTTGCTGCCCGGAACCACCGGCACTCCCGCCTCCATCATGGTGCGGCGCGCCTCGGACTTGTTGCCCATCCGGTTGATAATCTCAGCGGACGGACCGATAAAGGCAATATTGCACTCCGCACAGAGCTTGGCGAATCTGGCGTTTTCGGACAGAAAGCCGAAGCCCGGATGAATCGCGTCCGCCTTTAAGGCCACTGTGGCCGCCAGAATACGCTCCATATTCAGATAGCTCTGGCCGGACGCCGCAGGCCCGATACAGATGGCTTCATCAGCCAGAAGGGTGTGGAGGCAGTCTTTATCCGCCTCAGAATACACAGCCACGGTCTGAATCCCCATCTCACGGCAGGCACGGATGATGCGGACCGCGATTTCTCCTCTATTTGCAATCAAAATCTTATTAAACATCGGCTCTCTACCTCGTTCTCCCCAGTTTCTTAACTGATCAGTTCCATTGATTATCCGATCATAAAGGTCAGCTCTGCGCTGGCAGCCAGCTTCCCGTCAACCGTGGCTGTGGCCTTTCCCACGCCCACAGGGCCTTTCTGCTTGATGATCTCGCATTCCAGGCGCAGCTTGTCGCCGGGGTGTACCATCTGTTTGAACTTGCAGTTGTTGATTCCGCCGAAATATCCGATCTTGCCCTTGTAGGACTCCACGCTGAGCATGGCCACTGAGCCGACCTGGGCCAGGGCTTCAATGATCAGAACCCCGGGCATCACCGGATGCTGCGGGAAATGTCCGTTGAAAAATGGCTCTGTGTAGGTTACGCACTTATATCCCACGGCGCGGACGCCGGGTTCCAGCTCCTCGATGCAGTCCACCAGAAGAAACGGGTGCCTGTGAGGAAGTATTTCCTGAATTTCCTTGATTCCCATCATCATGTGTGTCTCCTCCTTAACGGATACGGAACAGGGGCTGGCCGTACTCCACCACGTCCTCATTCTTCACCAGAACCGCTTCCACCACGCCGTCGAACTCGCTCTCGATCTCGTTCATCAGCTTCATGGCCTCAATGATTCCCAGTACCTGGCCCTTTTTCACGGTGTCGCCCTCTTTGGCAAATGCCTCGGAATCCGGTGAGGAGGAACTGTAAAATGTTCCAACCAGCGGGGAGGTAACCACTTTGTCGGAGCTGATACCAGGGTCGGCCGCGGGAGCCGCGCTCTGAACCGGCACCGGTGCAGGCGCCGCCATGGCTGCGCCCATCATCTGTGCGCTGACTGCGGCTGCCGCTGCGTCCATAGAGGGCGCTCCCACAGTAACAATCTGGGGCATCTCCTTCTCACGCTTTAAGGAGATCTTGACCTCCCCTTCCTCTAATTCAAAGCTGGTCAGGTTATAGTCGGACACAGCCTTAACAAGTTTCATGATTTCATCAATAGTCATGACATACCCCTCTCATTATTCACAGAAACGTTTCACCAGCAGGCTGGCATTGTGTCCGCCGAAGCCCAGGGAATTGGTGATCGCGCAGTTTACGTCCATCTGGACACCCTCGTTGGGTGTGTAGTCCAGATCGCACTCCTCATCCGGCATCTGAAGGCCCACAGTCCCGTGTACATATCCGTCCTCAATGGACTTCACACAGGTGATGAACTCTACGCCGCCTGCCGCACCCAGCAGATGTCCGATCATGGATTTGGTGGAGTTGATCTTTACTTTATAGGCGTGATCGCCCAGAGCCAGCTTGATGGCCTTGGTCTCAAACAGGTCGTTATGATGGGTGCTGGTGCCATGGGCGTTGACATAGTCTATGTCCTCAGCCTTGATACCCGCATCCGCCATGGCGTTGACCATGGCCCTGGCTGCCCCGCTTCCATCCTCCGCCGGGGAGGTGATGTGGAAGGCGTCGCAGGTCGCGCCGTAGCCCACCAGCTCTGCCAGGATCTTCGCGCCTCTGGCCTTGGCATGTTCCAGGGATTCCAGAACCACAACGCCTGCACCCTCGCCCATGATAAAGCCGTTCCGCTCCTTGTCAAAGGGGATGGACGCCCTGGCGGGATCATCCGTGGTATTGAGCGCGGTCAGGGAGGTAAAGCCCGCGATTCCGATGGGGGTGATGCTTGCCTCTGTACCACCTGCTACCATCACATCCGCCTCACCGTACTGAATGGAGCGGAAGGCTTCGCCGATGGAATGGGTGCCTGTTGCACATGCGGTCACCACGTTAAAACATTTTCCTTTTAAACCAAACTGGATGGCAATATTGCCTGCAGCCATATTGCTGATCATCAGAGGTACCAGCAGGGGATTCACACGGCTGGGGCCTTTTTCTGCCATTTTTTTACAATCCTTCTCCACTGCCTGGAGAGATCCGATGCCTGAACCCACACAGACGCCTACGCGGTAGGGGTCCTCCTGCTCCATATTGATGCCGGACTCTTCCAGCGCTTCCCTGGAGGCAGCCACAGCGTACTGTGAGAACAGCTCCATGCGGCGGGCCGCCTTCACATCCATGTACTCCTTGGCGTTGAAGTTCTTTACCTCGGCGGCCAGCTTGCACTTGTACTCAGCGGTGTCAAAATAGGTGATGGGGCCGATGCCCACTTCTTTATTCTTCAGGCCGTTCCAGAAGCTCTCCACATCATTGCCGATGGGGGTAATGGCTCCCATGCCAGTTACAACAACTCTCGTTTTCATATGTTTAAACTCCTCATTATAATGTGGTTATCTGTTACATTGCCATGCCGCCGTCCACGCTGATCACCTGTCCGGTGATATAGCCTGCTGCGTCGGAAGCCAGGAAGGCCACTGTGTCAGCCACATCCTCAGGCTTACCGAAGTGCTTCATGGGGATCTTCTCTAAAGACGCCGCTTTCACGCTGTCGCTGAGCACGTCTGTCATCTCCGTGGTGATGAAGCCGGGGGCAACCGCGTTGACGGTGATTCCGCGGCTTGCCAGCTCCCTGGCAGCGGACTTGGTCAGTCCGATCACGCCGGCCTTGGCCGCACAGTAGTTGGCCTGGCCTGCATTTCCCAGAACGCCGGACACTGAGGAAATGTTGATGATCCTGCCTGCCTTCTGCTTTAACATCTGGCGGGAAATGTGTTTCACGCAGTTGAACACACCCTTTAAGTTGGTCTGGATCACAGCGTCAAAATCGTCCTCAGACATCTTCATCAGCAGATTGTCCCTGGTGATCCCTGCATTGTTCACCAGAATATCCAGCCTGCCGTATGTTTCTACAATGTGGCCCATCAGCTCAGCGCATTTGTCATATTCAGCTACATTACACTGAAACGCCTCCGCCTTGCCTCCTGCCGCTTCAATCTCCTTCACTACTTCCTCCGCTTTAGCTGCCGAGCCGTTGTAGTTAACCACCACTGTGGCTCCCTGGGCCGCCAGAGTCAGAGCGATCTGCCTGCCGAGTCCACGGCTGGCTCCTGTCACCAATGCAATCCTGCCATCCAACATAATCCTGTCCCCTTTCCTGTCTGCTTACACAACCTATTGCTGAAGCGCTTCCACTGTCTTGTCCACGTCCTCAAACTTCTCTATATTCAGGGTTTTTACGCCCCTGTTAATCTTCTTCATAAATCCGGCCAGGGTTTTACCCGGTCCGATTTCAATAAATGTGTCCACGCCGTCATTGATCATGGCCTCCACGCTCTGCTGCCAGCGCACGGAGGAGGACACCTGGCGCTCCAATAGATCCTTTACCTGGTCCGCGCTGCCCACATAGGAGGCATTCACATTGGCCACGTAGGGAATCTTCGGATCATTGATCTGAACTGTCTTAAGCACCTCTCCCAGCTTTCTGCCGGCCTCAACCAGCATGCCGGAGTGGAAGGGTCCGCTGACATTGAGCATCACGGTGCGTTTTGCTCCTGCTTCCTTTAACTTCTCACAGGCCTCTTCCACAGCGGCCTTTTTACCTGATATTACAATCTGTCCGGGACAGTTGTAGTTGGCGATCCACACGCCCTCGATCTTGTCTGTCACTTCTTCAATAGCCTGGGCGTCCAGGGCCAGAATGGCCGCCATGGCGCCTTCCCCTGCGGGAACGGCCTGCTGCATGAGGATTCCCCTCTGGCGCACTGTGGTGATGGCGTCTTCCTCGCTCATCACACCCGCTGCGGCCAGAGCGCAGTATTCTCCCAGGCTTAAGCCCGCCGTCACATCCGGCGTCACGCCCTTTTCTTCCAGGACCTTCATCATGGCGATACTGGTGGTCACCATGGCGGCCTGTGTGTACTCCGTGATATCCAGCCGGTCGTTCTCAGTGAAACACAGCTCTGTCATGGAAAATCCTAAAAGCTCCGACGCCTTATCAAACACCTGTCTGGCCGTCTCCGACTGCTCATAGAAATCCTTGCCCATACCACAGCTCTGTGCTCCCTGTCCCGGGAAAATAAATGCAATCCTGCTCATGCTATACTCCTTTTGTTATGCACACCCGGCGCCTGCGCTCAGACGCTCCGGTGCCATACCCATACATATCACCGGCACTCAGCGGGATCTTCCACCGGCTCAGTGCAGCGGCTTGTTTTTGGTGGCTTCTTATGTTATACCTTGTTATACCTGTTATGACAGATGCATTAGCTTAGAAGCCTCTGCCATCATTTCCTCAATCATTTCCTTACAGGTCTGCTCCTTGCTGACCATACCTGCAATCTGTCCGGCCATTACAGTGCCGTTCATCACATCGCCTTCCATCACTGCATTGCGCAGAGCTCCCAGCGTCAGGTATTCCAGCTCCTCGAAGGTCTTTCCTTCCTGCTCCAGCTTCACATACTCCCTGGTCATCTGGTTCCTCAGGCAGCGGACAGGATGTCCATGGCTCCGGCCGGTCACCGCGGTATCAATATCCTTGGCCTTGATCAGGCGCTGTTTGTAATTGGGATGTACAATAGACTCCCTGGCTACCACGAAGCGGGTTCCCATCTGGACCGCCTCTGCGCCCAGCATAAATGCCGCCGCGATGCCTCTGCCGTCCCCGATACCGCCTGCTGCGATCACCGGAATGGACACTGCGTCCGCCACCTGGGGAACCAGGCTCATGGTGGTCTGCTCGCCGATATGTCCACCGGACTCCATGCCCTCTGCCACCACTGCATCCGCGCCATACTTCTCCATACGGCGGGCCAGGGCCACGCTGGCTACCACTGGAATCACCTTGATACCGGCTGCCTTCCACATATCCATGTATTTCTCGGGGTTGCCCGCGCCGGTGGTCACCACCTTAATGCCCTCTTCCACCACCACTTTGGCCACATCTTCTGCGTGGGGGCTCAGCAGCATCACATTGACGCCGAAGGTCTTGTCAGTCAGCGCTCTGGCCTTGCGGATCTCATCGCGCACCACCTCGCCCGGCGCGTTGGCGCCGCCGATCAGTCCCAGGCCGCCCGCCTCTGATACAGCCGCAGCCAGATTATGTTCTGCTACCCAGGCCATGCCGCCCTGAATAATCGGATATTCAATTCCTAACATTTCAGTAATTCTTGTCTTCATATCGTTTCCTCCAGTCCCACATTCCTGCGGTAACATCGCCAGCTAAAGGAAACAGCGTGCTCGCCACACGCCGTCTCACTCTTATGCACTATTAAGCTTCAACGCCCTTTGCTTTTAAGTAATCCATTACCTGGCCAACAGTGGTCAGCTGCTCCAGATCCTCTGCCGGGATCTCAACGGAATACTCGTCCTCCAGAGCCATCACCAGCTCAAACAGGTCCAGGGAATCAGCGCCCAGATCTTCCTTAAAAGAGGAAGCCTCTGTAACGGTCTCTGCGTCAACACTTAACTGCTCTGCAATAATTTCCTTCATTTTCTCCAACATAATGTTCGATCTCCTTTTACATGATTTTATAAGTTTTTAAATGATTATGCTCTACCATTCTAACAGAGTTGCGCCCCATGTCAACCCCGCACCGAAGCCTGAGAGAATTATTTTATCTCCGGGCTGTAACAATCCGTTCCGGTTCATCTCATCCAGCAGGATTGGAATCGATCCTCCGGAGGTATTACCATAGTGCTCCATGTTGTTGGGGAAGCGGTCTGTGCTCACCTTCAGGCGTTTAGCCACGGAATCAATGATCCTGATATTGGCCTGATGGAGAACGAAATAGCGGATTTCTTCTATATCTGTATGATTATCTTCCAGAATCTGCCGGATGATCTCCGGCACCTTCTTCACTGCGAACTTAAATACTTCCTGGCCGTCCATGGTCATGTAGCCCAGCTCCGGCTTCTTATCAATCAGGAAATTGCCGTTGGTCCTTGCGCCGCAGGTAAGTACACTCCCCTTGGTTCCATCGGAACACATCTTAATTCCCGTAATGCCCGTCTCAGCCGCCTGTACCACCGCCGCTCCGGCTCCGTCACCAAAGAGCACGCAGGTTCCGCGGTCCGTCCAGTCGATCAGCTTGCTGAGCACATCGGACCCGATCACCAGTGCGGTCCGGTAAATGCCGGCGCTGATAAATGCGTGGGCCGTGTTCAGCGCGTACACAAACCCGGTGCAGGCTGCACTGATATCATATCCGGCGGCATTCACCGCCCCGATCTCACCCTGTACCTCGCAGGCTCCATTGGGGAAGCAGTAATCCGGTGAGGAGGTTGCCAGCAGAATCAGATCCACTTCCTCAGGCTTAACTCCCGCCTGGTCCAGCGCACGTCTGGCCGCCACTGCCGCCATGTGGGAATTGCTCTCCGTGGTGGCGATACAGCGCTCGCCGATTCCTGTCCTGCTGCGGATCCACTCGTCATTGGTCTCCACGATTTTTGCCAGGTCATTATTGGTTACTATCTGTTCCGGCACATACGAACCGGTTCCTACGATCCTAGTTGTCATTCTTTTTCCCATCCGAATCCCTACCGTATTTTGTGGAACAATGCTTTAACCTTCAAATACTTTGAACATCAAAGTAATACTACAGGAAACACATTCATTTGTCAAGATTATTTTCCGGGTTTTATACCCTGGGCTTTAAGATTTCATCGACAAAATCTGCATCAAACAGCTATTTCCAATGTAAGTGTTTACAAATCCTAAGTTTCGGCAAATAAATGCAAGTTTCTGATACTTTTTACCAATTTTTAACAGGTTCGACACGCTGACATATTGACTTTTATTGGTAAATCTGCTAACTTTATAATTGCAAGGGAGTAAATTTTTTACAAGGGGGTAAAAAATGAAAACGACTGGCGTTGTCCGTAAACTGGACGAACTCGGCAGAATCACGCTTCCCATTGAACTTCGCAGAAGTCTGAACCTGGATGTTAAGGACGGTTTGGAAATAACCGTACAGGACGACTGCATTATCCTGAAGAAAGCTGAATCCGCCGACATTTTCACAGGCAGTACCGAAGATCTGATCGATTTCGAAGGAAAGAAGGTTTCTAAGGCATCTGTTTTGCAACTGGCAAAGCTGGCAGGTCTTACCGTGTCAGAGTAAAGAGAATACAGGCCTGCTGCCATGGCTTCTATAGTAGATGATAATTGGGTATCTATTATAGAAGGGATGGCAGCAGGCCTGTTGTGGGATTGGGGATTGGATTCGTGAAGGGTACGCGTCGATAGGGGCAGGTGCTTCATGAGGGCCCGCTCGCGCTTAGGTGAAAGCGCAGCGGTACTAAGGCGGCAAAGGACGCCGCCTAAGTGCCGGCGGTTTCAATGACCCTCATGAAACACCTGCCCCTATCGACGCTGGGTTCGCAGGAATATGGTGATGGAATGAAAAAGGGCTTTATTTTAGGGTGGCTTGGTAGATGTCGCGTTTGGTGAGGCCGCGGTCTTTGGCTACCGCTTTCATGGCTTCTTTCTTTTCTAGACCTTTACCCATATAGTGATCTAGATGCTCCTGTAGTGTCATCTGCTCCCACTGGCGGATCTGCTCTTCTTTCAGGTCCTGGACGGTGCGGCCTTCGATTATGATGACGCATTCGCCTCGGGGGTCCTGGGTTTCGTAGGTGGTTAAGGCGTCCTCGAAGGTGGTTAAGAAGGCTGTCTCATGTTTTTTGGTAAGCTCGCGGCAGATGGTGATGGAGCGGTTGCCCAGGGCCTGGTGGAGGTCCTTCAGAGTCTTTACCAGATGGTGGGGGGCCTCGTAGATGATGATGGTGCGGGTCTCGCGTTTTAGTTCTTCCAGGATTCTGAGGCGCTCTTTTTTATCGCTCTTCTCAGCGGGAAGAAAGGCTTCGAAGCAGAAGCGCCGGGTAGACAGGCCTGAGAGGGTCAGGGCGGTGATGCAGGCCGCGGGACCAGGGAGGGATGTGACCTCGATTCCAGCCTCATAGCACTGGCGCACCAGCTCCTCGCCCGGGTCGGAGATTCCGGGTGTCCCGGCATCGGTTATAAGGGCCAGCTGGACGCCGGAGGCCATCTGTTCTACCAGGTAGCGGGCTTTCTCTACCTTATTATATTCATGGTAGCTGGTCATGGGGGTTTTAATCTCAAAATGATTCAGAAGCTTGATGCTGTGGCGCGTGTCCTCAGCTGCTATCAGATCAACTTCTTTCAGGGTTCTTAAGACCCGGTAGGTAATGTCTTCCAGGTTCCCGATGGGAGTGGCGCATAAATACAGCTTTCCTGCCATGATGTTCTCCTTTTTAGTATCCGTAGGTGGTTCTGATCTCCTGGGAGTAGGAGCCGTTCCGGTCAAATACAATGATGGGGGCCTCCACCTGCATGAGGGCTCCGCCGCCTCTGACCGCCTCGATCAGCACCATATTGGCTTCGCGGTCAATGTAGGGGTGCACATACTTCATCCGCTTGGGTTCCAGGTGGTGGCGGGTGAAGGTTTCGATAATCTCCACCAGGCGCCGCGGCCTGTGGACCATGTAGAAACGGCCCCCCGGGCGCAGCAGCCTGGCGCCCTGGCCTATCACGTCCTCCAGGGTGCACAGCACCTCGTGGCGGGCGATGGCCTTGGCATCCCCTGGGTTCTTCAGACCATGGGACTGGTTCATATAGGGCGGATTGCTGGTGACCACATCAAAAGAAGCCAGCGGGAACAGGCTGCCGGCCTCCTTGATATCTCCGGTTACAATCTCCACCTTGTCCTGCAGATGGTTGTATGCCACACTGCGGCGGGCCATGTCCGCCGACTCCTCCTGGATCTCCAGCCCTGTAAAATGCCGGCCCTCTGTCTTGGCTTCCAGCAGGATGGGAATAATCCCTGTGCCGGTTCCCAGATCCAGAGCCGTCTCCCCGGGCTTCACAGAGGCGAAGCCGGACAGCAGCACTGCATCCATGCCAAAACAGAACGCGCCCTTCCGCTGGATCACACCGTAACCGTTCCGCTGCAGATCATCGATGCGCTCATCGTCCCTCAGGCGGACCGGGCCTTCCTCTCTCCATGTGTGGCAGGGCTCATGATCAGTTGTCATCCAGCTTTGACTTTCCTTCCTTTTTCTCCAGGGCTTCCAGCTTCTTTAGCTCTGCCTCTGAATGCCCCTTGTCCTTATTGTCCTTGCCCTTCTTCTTCCTGGGCTTGAACTTCAGCTGCTCCACCTTGTACTCGCGGATCTCCTTCTCGTCCTTGTCCACTGTCACGATTACCTTTACCATCTGGCGCAGCACGCTGACACTGTGCACCTCGCCCTTTAAGCCGTCTGCCGTGGTCACATAGTCTCCAGTATTAGGCAGCTTGCTGTTGAGAACCTCGTATGTCTCCTCCTCATTCTTCAGGCAGCACATCAGGCGGCCGCAGACGCCGGATATCTTGGTGGGGTTCAGGGACAGGTTCTGCTCTTTGGCCATCTTGATGGACACGGGGATGAATTCCGATAAGTAGGAGTGGCAGCACAGGGTTCTTCCGCAGATGCCGATGCCTCCCATGATCTTAGTCTCGTCCCGGACACCCACCTGGCGCAGCTCGATTCTGGTCTTAAAGACGCTGGCCAGGTCCTTCACCAGCTCCCTGAAGTCGATTCTGCCGTCCGCTGTAAAGTAAAACAGCACCTTGTTGTTGTCAAATGTATATTCTGCGTCAATCAGCTTCATCTCCAGGTTGTGCTTTTTGATCTTCTCCTGGCAGATTCTGAAGGCCTCTTTTTCTTTATCTTTATTGCGCTTCTCAGCGGACTCGTCCTCATTGGTGGCCATGCGGATCACCGGTTTCAGGGGCAGAACCACCTTGTCGTCCTCCACCTGGCGGTTGCCCAGCACCACATATCCGTACTCGATTCCCCTGGCTGTCTCCACGATCACGCGGTCCCCAATCTTGATACTGCGGCCCGCCGGATCAAAATAATATATTTTTCCCGCTGTGCGGAAACGTACTCCGATTACTGTTATCATTTACAATCTCCTTCTTCTGCGGGCCTTTTATTGACACCGGCCCATCTATCCATCACATATTGATTACACTGATCTGCTGTCCGTTCTATTGATTGCACTGATCTGCTGTCAGTTCTCCTTCATGGTCAGCAGCATAAGCTCCATGGCCAGCTCCATGTTCACGTTGGCGTCCAAACGGATCCGCGCCTTGTCAATGGCTGTGAGAATCCGCTCCAGGCCGTCATATCCGCTGACCGTGCTCATGGAATTGATGTTGGAGAACTCATCCTTAAAGATCAGCAGGTTGATATCCTTGGTTGTCTTGTACATCAGCACATCCCTGTACCACATCTGCATAAAGTCCAGACAGTCGTACACATTCAGATTATGGTCCTTCATACTGCGGATATATTCCAAAAGCTGGGAAATATCTGATTTTTTCAGATTCTTCAGCATCCCCAGGATCTCGCTGTACATCAGTTTGAAGTCCTCAGAGCTGGCTAGATGGATGGCTTTACCCAGGTTGCCCCTGGCAAACGCGGCGTAGATCTCCGCCTGGGGCTGGGAGACCTCCATGGTTCCGGTCAGATACTCCTTCACCGCAGCGTCCGGCAGCGGCTTCAGCTTCAGCTGCACGCACCTGGACAGGATGGTGGGGAGAAATGCATCTGCATTGGTGGTCAGCAGCAGGATCACCGCGTAGGAAGGCGGCTCCTCTATGGTCTTAAGCAGCGCGTTCTGGGCCTGGACCGTCATCTTCTCAGCCTCGTCCACAATATAGATCTTGTGGCTGCTGCTGTAGGGCCGGACCTGGATGGTGTCATTGATCTGGTGCCGGACATCGTCCACGCCGATGCTGCCTGGTTTCTCGTGGGTCACACGAATCAGATCCGGATGGTTCCCGGACAATACCTGCTTGCATGCATGGCACTGCCTGCAGGGGTCTGCCTGGCTGTTCTCACACAGCAGGGACAGGGCAAATGCCCCGGCCAGGGACTTGCGCCCCATTCCTGCCTCCCCGGTCAATATATAAGCGTGGGATATATTCCCCGTCAAAATGGCATTATAGAAATGTTCTTTGATCTGTTCATGTCCTAGTATTTCATTCAGTCCCAGCATTGCGCTATGGCCTCCTTGTTGCCGTTTTCTCACCCGGTTGGTCACAGGGCAGTCTTCTTTTTAGTATAGCATAACTTATTTTTTATGTACACTGGAATATTTGGCAAAAGATCCCCGTAAAAAGATCCCCGGCCCGCCGCATGTTTCTGCGGCCGGACCGGGGATCTTAGAGCTGGTACTATTTGAATTTTTTCTGATTTTCTGCAAATTCCTGTTTTACTTCCTCCACCAGACCCGGTGTGTGGATCAGGTCCCAGGACGCGCCCGCAATGGCCTTGGCGCCGTAGAGAATACAATTGTAAGCGGCCTCCGTCTTGCCCGCATCCCTGAATTCCTGGGTATGGGAGGCGGTTCCTTCCGGTACAAATGCCACGCGGATACAGGAGCCGGGGATCTCGTACATCACATTGCCGAAATCCGTGGAGCCGGTGCGCTCCCTGGGCGGCGACAGCCGCGGCGCGCCCGCCAGTCCGGCGTTCTCCATCAGCAGCTCATTGAGCTTCATCACCGGTATCTTGTTGAAGAAATTGTGCTTTTTCTCAATCTCATAGTCCACGCCCGCGATCAGCGCAGCGCCTTTTACAATATCATAGAAACGGCTCACCACCTGTTCCAGGTTGTTCTTGGAGAAGGAGCGCAGGGAGAATTTCCCCACTGCCTTTGCAGGCACAACGTTGGCCGGGCCGGGAAGTTCTGTGACCGTGTAATGCATTCTGGTATCGTCCGGCACGTGCTCCCGCAGGAATTCGATGCCGTTAAATGCCACCAGCAGTGCGTCAAAGGCGCTCTTGCCCTTCTCCGGGGCCAGGGCCGCATGTGCGCCCTTGCCATGGAAGGTCACGATAAAGGACTGGTCTGCCAGGCATTTCACATCCGTGCAGGTGGTGGGGGAGCCGTGCATCATAAATGCAGTGTCCAGCTCCTTGAAACAGCCCCTGTTCACCATATCGCACTTGGAGCCCAGCGTCTCCTCCGCGGGAGTCCCATACACCACCAGGGTGAAGGGCGCCTCGCCGCAAGTCTCCTTTAAAGCCACAGCCGCGCCCAGGCAGGCAGGTCCCTGCATGTGGTGGCCGCAGGCGTGTCCCAGGCCTCTGAGGGCGTCGTACTCGCACAGGATGCCCACTGTGGGGCCGCCGGTTCCGTTCTGGAACACCGCGCGGAAGGCTGTCTCATATCCTCCCACACCGCGCTCCACGGCAAACCCATTTTTTTCCAGATATCCCGTCAGCAGTTCGGCTGCCTGGTACTCCTCCCCCTCATACTCGGGATGGTCGAAGATAAAATCCGCCATCTCCCAGAGGGTTGTTTTCTGATCTTCTATTTTCTGAAATAACGCTTCTTTCATATATACCTCCGCAAACTGGATTACATGGGGCCAAAGTTGATTGCCTGGGCGATCCCGATCATGACGCAGGATGTCAAAGCCCAGATTATGAACAGTTTCCACATGAACTTCATCCAGCGGTCATATGGAATATTCACGGCGCTGATGATGCCCATCAAAGCGGTGGAATGAGGCAGGATGTAGTTGCAGAAGCCATCGCCGAAGTTGAAGGCCAGCACACTGGTCTGCCTGGTAACGCCCAGCAGATCGGACACGGGGACCATGATGGGCATGATGGCCGCGGCCTGGCCGCTTCCTGATACAACCACGAAGTTAATCAGGGTGTTGGCTATGTACATGGAGGGAGCCAGCAGGATCTTGGGCGTGTGGGACAGCATGCCTGCAAGGGCATACACTACCGTGTCCACAATATTTCCCTCTTTCATCACGTTTGCGATGGTGGTGGCAAGACCGATGATGATGGCCGCGGTCAGCATTTTCTTACAGCCGTCCACGAAGATCTTGGACATGTCGGACGGGGATTTGCCGTCGATGAAGCCCACTACAACCGCCAGGCCGATGAACACGGCTGCCAGCTCTTCCATGCCCCAGTCGAACTTCACGCTGCCCACAACCATACTCACAAGGGCAGCTACCAGAGCCAGGATAATCAGGGTCTTTCTGCCGGTCATATCGCCGAAGGAGTTGATGTCCAGTTCCTTCTGTTCATTCTGGCTGTCAAACTCATACATGGGGCTGACGGTGGGGTCCTTGCGGATCTTCATGGCGTAGCGCACCAGGTAAATGTTGGTGATAATCAGGAATACCACGAAACAGACCGCACGGTATCCGATGCCGGAAAATGTGGGCAGCTCCGCAATCTCCTGGGCCACAACCGTGGTGCTTGGATTTAAGGTTCCTGTGGAGAATCCTACCGCGCCGCCTAACAGGATAATGGCCGCGCCCGTAATGGAGTCCAGTCCCATGGCCAGGGTGATCATAACCACAACCGGCGCGAAGGCGATGAACTGGTTTACGCCCTGGGTGGTGCAGATCAGAGCAAAGATGGTGGTCATAATGGGAATGAAAATGTACAGGCGGTTCTGAAACACCTTGGCAACCCTGGCAACTGCGGAGTGCAGGGAGCCGGACTTGCTGATCATGTCAAACGCGCCGCCGGAGAACAGGATGACCAGCATCAGGTCAATTCTGCTGCAGATCGCTTTGACAATAAAC
>URUZ01000029.1 GCA_900551225.1 uncultured Clostridium sp. | reverse complement strand
CCGCTGTACCAGCCCTAAGGCGGCGGCAGTCTGGCTGGGCACCGGCGAGATCCACATGTAAGACTGGGGAAGCTGCTGAAGCAGCTCGAACTGGCTGCCCCTGTCGTAGATGGAGATGGATTTCCTGGACTTGCCTACCATGGAGGGGGAGCCCTCGGTCTCAAAGGTAAAGGAGGGGGTCTGGATATCTCCCTGGACCAGCTCAATGTAATCCGTCAGGTCCAGGTAAGTCAGCTGTTCCTTGCCGGCCAAAGGGTGGTTCTCTGACATCAGCAGATTGCAGGAAAACTCCCAGAGCTCCTGGCTTTCCAGATTCTCATCCTGAAGCATTTTCTGATAATAGGGGGCATAGAGGGACTGGCAGCGGATGATGCCCAAGTCAAATGACTTGGAGGAAACACCTCGGATGGTATCCCTGGAGTTTGTCTCCAGATAATTGACCTTCATAGCAGGGCAGTCCGCCAGTTCTCTCATATAGGAGGAGAATACATAGGAGATATAGGTGGCACGGGGGACGGAGATGCTGATGTTCAGCGAGCGCTCCCCGTCCGCCTGGCAGAGGGCCTCGATCTGCTCCTCCTGTACCATGATGGCCTTGGCATAGCGCAGGAATTCTTCTCCGCGTTTGGTGGGAACCATGCCGCGGCTGGTGCGGTCGAAGATGGGACTTCCCAGATCCCGCTCCAATTCCCGGATGATTTTGCTCAAATGCGGCTGGTTCATATAGAAATTCTGGGCCGCCTTTGTGATGGAGCCGGTTTTCTCCACCTCAACTGCATATTTTAAATAAGATAGATTCATAGTGTAACTCCCGAAAAAAGTGTGATATAATTAGGAAAGTCCCCGTCACTGCGTTCAGGGGAGTGGTAAGCATTTGTAAACAACTGTTCCAATTATAATACATTCACTGACAAAAGAAAAGGTTACTATTCACAGTCCTGCCCAAAAGCGCAGTCCTGCGAACAGCAACACGCTGCGCGATGCACAGAAACGGCAAAAAGATGCCGTTTCGCACCGTAGCACTGGCTGTGAATATTGACAAGAAAAGGACAACGAAGCGAGGAAGTTTTATGGATAACATGGACTACAAAATCCTACAGATTTTAAAGGATAACGGGCGTGAAACTGCATCGGAGATAGGCAAGAAGATCCATCTGTCGGTGTCAGCTGTGCTGGACCGGATCAAGAAAATGGAAGAATCAGGGCTGATCAAGGGCTACACTGTGGTGGTGGATGCCAAGACCATGGGGAATGATGTGACGGCGCTGATGGAGATCAGCCTGGAACATCCCAGATATCATGACGACTTTATAGAAGTGATCATGCAGCATCCCAATATCCTGGACTGCTATTATCTGACCGGGGACTATGACTTTGTGCTGAAGATATCCTGCGCCTCCTCGGATGAGCTGGAGAGGATTCACCGAACCATTAAAAGTACGCCGGGCGTATCAGCCACCAGGACACATTTTGTGCTGAAGGAAATCAAGAATACCCTTTCCGCTATCACCGGGGAAGTTAAGGACTAAACAGATGCTTAAGGAGAAATAGGATGAAGACACTTGGATATTATAATGGAAGGTTCGATGAAGCTGATAAAATGATGATCCCCATGAATGACCGGGTATGCTATTTTGGGGATGGGGTGTACGATGCGGGTCCGTGCCGCAACTACAGGATATTCGCCATCGACGAACACATAGACCGGTTTTTCAGAAATGCAGGCCTGCTGAAGATTCAGCTGCCCTGTAACAAGGCAGAGTTTAAGCAGCTGATCTGTGATCTGGTGAAAAAGCTGGATTCAGGGGATCTGTTTGTATATTACCAGGTGACCAGGGGAACAGGTATGCGGGCCCACGAGTTCACCGACGGGCCGGGCAATCTGTGGGTGATGATTAAGCCGGCGCCGGCGCCACAGCTGGCGGAGAAGATCCGCCTGATCACCCTGGAGGACACCCGTTTCTTCCACTGCAACATCAAGACCTTGAACCTGATTCCCAGTGTTATGGCCTCGCAGCAGGCCCTGGAGGCAGGCTGTCAGGAGGTGGTGTTCCACCGGGGAGACAGGGTGACGGAGTGTGCCCACAGCAACTGCCACATTATAAAGGGCGGTACGCTGATCACTGCGCCCCTTGATAATCTGATTCTGCCCGGCATTGCCAGGGCCCACATTATCCGCATGTGCGAGAACCTGGGGATTCCGGTGGATGAGCGGCCCTTTACCCTGGCGGAGCTGATGGATGCCGACGAGGTGCTGGTCAGCTCCTCCAGTAAATTCTGCCTGTCGGCCTGTGAGGTAGACGGCAGGCCCGTGGGAGGCAGGGCGGCTCAGCTTCTCGGACGGCTCCAGAGCGCGCTGGAGGAGGAATTCCTGACGGAGACAAGGTAGGGAATCGAGGCAGGGAATCGAGGCAGACCGGGGACCTGCCTTGACTTTTGGAAATGCCGGTGCTAGAATGTTCACATGAAGAGAATGAGCAGATATGGCCGCATGGCTGGATTGTGGATGATAATGTTGATGATTTGTACGGCTGGTTTGACAGGCTGTGCCCAGATGGGAGGGCAGCCTGTGAGCCAGTCGTCTTTTCTGCTGGACACATATGTGACGGTGACTGTGTACGGCAGCAAGCATATATTTCCCCAAAAGACAAAGGACGTGCTTCAGGGCAGTATGGATCTGTGCAGGCAGTATGAGCAGCTGCTGAGCAAAACCATTGACACCAGCGAGATCAGCGCTATCAATAACAGGAAGCCGGGAACAGAGCATATGGAGGTATCTCCGGTCACAGCCAGGGTCATCGCCCGGGGGCTGGAATACTGCCGGATGTCGGAGGGGGCTTTTGACATCACGGTGGAGCCGTTGACCTCCCTGTGGGATTTCAAGGCAGCTGATCCGCAGGTTCCAGATGCGGATAAGATACGGGCGGATGTGGATAAGGTGGATTATCAGGCGGTTAAAGTGGATGGGAACCAGGTGGAGTTTACCCGGGATGATGTGCGGGTGGACCTGGGAGCCATTGCCAAGGGCTTTATCGCGGACCGCATGAAGGAGTATTTGCAGGAGAACGGTGTTACCAGCGCGGTGATCAATCTGGGCGGGAATGTGCTGTGCCTGGGGGAGCGGCCCGATGGCCAGCCCTTTAAGATCGGGCTGCAGCGTCCCTTTGCAGACCGCTCGGAGCCGGTGGCAGCTCTGAATATCCGGGACATGTCTGTGGTGTCCTCTGGCGTGTATGAGCGGCATTTTGTGAAAGACGGGGTGAACTACCACCATATTTTGAACCCCAGAACCGGATATCCCTATGAGAATGGCCTGGTGCAGGTTTCCATCATCTCCAGGGAGTCGGTGGACGGCGACGGACTGAGCACCACCTGCTTTGCACTGGGGCTGGATAAGGGGACAGCGCTGCTGGATTCCATGGATGGAGTCTACGGAATCTTTATCACAGAGGACGGGCAGCTGCATTATTCTGAGGGGGCCGCCGATTTCCTGGACCCGGACTTTGTACCTTAGCCGCCCTTATCATTCATAAAAAACGACTCATGGGATAGTATTTGCGAATCGCAACTAAAAAGCGCCGTTAAAGGCGTTTTTTCTTTACTTTTTTCAAATGCTATACTACAATAGTAGCGATATGTGCAAAAAATAAACAGGAATTTCAGGTGTAAAATGATACGTAGAATATGGGATAAATGCTTTAATTACGAGACGGTCAGTTATGTGATCTGCGGTGTGCTGACAACGCTGGTGGACTTTTTGACCTACGCTGCGCTGCGCAGGGCCAATGCGGATGTGGCGCTGGCCCAGGCCCTTTCATGGGCAGCGGCCGTACTGTTTGCCTATGTGGTGAATAAGCTGATCGTGTTTAGGAACTTTAATTTCAGACCGGTGTATCTGACCCGTGAGGTGGGAACATTTGTGGCAGCCCGTGCATTTTCGGGGGTTCTTACCTGGGCTATGATGGTCGGGCTGGTCTGGCTGGGCGGAGGCAGGAGTTTTCTGTTTGAGATGCTCTGCAAGGGAGCAGTTTCAGCAGTGAACCTTGTCCTGAACTATGTATTCAGCAAGCTGTGGATCTTTAAGAAAACAACCAGTGAAGAAAGGTGAAACTGCCATGGATCGGGATGAAGTTGAGCGGGTGGAGCGGGAGCTGGATGAGATTTTAAATATTGTCCAGCCTGACAGGCGTCCACAGGGCAGCGATAAAGATTTGACTGGAGAGAAAATGCAGAATAGACAAACAGAACGTCCGGAGACGGACGAACAACAGGGCGAGGGGGCGGTTCCCGGCGCGGGCCGCAGAACCAGGCCTGGCCATGAACTTAGGCCGGGCTGCGCCCCCATGCCAGGTCCCAACCCCAGGCCGGAATCCCAGCCCCTGATCCCTGATCCCATCCAATGGCTGGATGAGGACTATGAGGATGGGCAGAATCAGAATTACGAAGAATATGAATACAATGACAATAGTCCGGCCGGCGGAGATGGCCAGGACCTGCAGGATTCTCAGGCTGCGGAGTATGCAGAACCGTATGAAGAGGAAAACGGTGAGGAATATGAGGATGGCTATGAGGACAGCTATGCCGATGATTTCCAGGAACCTGCCGGGCTGCAGCGTACGGGAGAAGCTGAATTACAGCGCTCCGGGGATAGCCGCCCACGGACTCCACGCCGCCCAAGCGCTTCATCTGCCCAGGCACAGCCTCCCCTCCGCCTGTTAAAGCCCTCCGACGGGCTGGTGGCAGCGTTCTTTGTGCCGGTGATTGTGATGATTATCATTTTTGCCCAGCGGGGAATCTTCCCCTTCGGCGAGGAGAGCTTTCTGCGCACGGATATGTACCATCAGTATGCGCCCTTCTTTTCAGAATTCCAGCACAAGCTGACCCAGGGCGGCAGCCTGCTCTACAGCTGGGATATCGGAATGGGCGTCAATTTCTCGGCGCTGTATGCCTACTATCTGGCCAGTCCCCTAAACTGGCTGCTGATACTGTGCCCCAAGAATTACATTATCGAATTCATGAGCTATGGCATTGTCTTAAAGATCGGCCTTGCGGGGCTCAGTTTTGCCTGGTATCTCCGCAGACATTGTAAGACCCAGGACTTCGGCGTGGGATTCTTCGGAATCTTTTACGCGTTGTCCGGGTATATGGCTGCCTACAGCTGGAATATCATGTGGCTGGACTGCATTATCCTGTTCCCGCTGATTATGCTGGGGCTGGAACAGCTGGTGCGGGAGAAGAAGCCATTCCTGTACTGCTTTGCCTTGGGCGCGTCCATCCTGTCCAACTATTACATTTCCATCATGATCTGTATTTTCATGGTGATGTATTTTGCGGCGCTGCTGGTGATATATCCGCCCAAGGGCATTGGAGCCTTCTTCGGGGCGTGTCTGCGCTTTGCAGTGTTTTCCCTGGTGGCAGGGGGCCTGACGGCGGTGGTTCTGCTGCCTGAGATTTATGCGCTGCAGGCCACGGCATCCGGGAATTTTGACTTCCCCAAGAGCCTGAGTACCTATTTTTCCATATTTGATATGCTGGCGAGGCATATTGGAAATGTGGGCACGGAGATTGGATTGGACCATTGGCCCAACATTTACTGCGGCGTGGCAGTGTTCCTCTTTTTCCTGCTGTACCTGGCAAACAGGAAGATTCCTGTCCGCGAGAAGGCGGTATACTGCGTGCTGCTGGTGCTGTTTTATGCCAGTTTTTCCACCAATATGCTGAACTTTATCTGGCATGGATTCCACTATCCCAACAGTCTGCCCTGCCGGCAGTCCTTCATCTACATTGCGCTGATGCTTGTGATCTGTTACCGGGCGTATATGTACCTGGGCGTGACTCCATGGAAACATGTGGCGATTGCATTCTGGGGATCAGCAGCATTTGTGATCCTGGCGGAAAAGCTGGTGAATAATTCCGAGCAGTTCCATTTTTCCATATTTTATGTGGCGCTGCTGTTCCTGGCCTTATATGCGGGCCTGATTTACCTGTATCAGAACCGGAAACGCGGCACTGACCTGATTATCCTGGCGGCGCTGGCTGTGGTAGCCATTGAGGCCGCGGTCAATACCACGGTGACCAGCGTGCCCACCACCAGCAGAACGGCCTACACCAAGGACAACAAGGATGTGCTGGCTCTGATGAAGGAGATTCACCCGGAGACCTTCTACCGTGTGGAGAAGGTGGAGCGAAAGACGAAAAATGACGGCGCGTGGATGAACTTTCCGTCTGTATCCCTGTTTTCCTCCACTGCGGATGCCTCCCTTTCGGACTTCTTCCGCCGCATGGGCTGCGAGAGTTCCACCAACGCCTACAGCATAACGGGAAGCACGCCCCTTGTGGACAGCCTTCTCTCTGTGAGGTACGGGCTGTACGGCAGTGAGCGCACCAACAGCGATCTGGTGAGCTTTACAGGCCGAAGAGGCGATACCTGGCTGTATGAGAATCTCTATACTCTGCCTGTGGCCTTTATGCTGCCGGAGGATGTGGAGAGCAACTGGATACTGGATTCCGGCAACCCGGCCACTGTCCAGAACGATCTGAGCAAAGTGCTGGATGCAGCGCCAGTTCTGGTCCCCTGTGATACGGTGCCTTCCGGAAGTAAGCTGACCTTCACACCGGAGGAGACCGGGCTGTATTATGTCTACGTGACAAACCGCAAGACCAAGGAAGTCACTGCGGTGATTGGAACAGAGACGAAGAATTTTGACAACCTGGACCGAGGCTATCTGATGGAGCTGGGAATCTGCCCCGCAGGCGAGATAGTGACACTGGAAGCCAAGGATGACAGCAATATGCAGCTTCAGGCTGAAGTGTGGCGGTTCAGCACAGAGGGGCTGAAGGAAGTTACAGACCGTCTGAACCGGCACCCAATGACCGTGACCCGTTGGACGGATACGGAGATTGAGGGCAATATTGCGGCCGATGCGCCTGGTGTGATGTACACCAGCATCCCCTATGACAAGGGGTGGAGCGTCAAGGTGGACGGCAACCCGGTGACGCCGAGGAAGCTGTTTGATACCTTTATCGGCGTGGATCTGGCGGCGGGCGCCCACACAGTGGTTCTGACCTACGAACCCCAGGGCCTTCGGACCGGAGCGCTGATTACCATGGGAAGCGCTGCCTTTGCAGGAATATCGGGTATTGTGTATGTGACAATGAACCGTAAGAAAAGAAGAGAAGAATAGGAGAGTGAAGCCATGAAATTATGGGGCGGACGTTTTACGAAGGAGACCGACCAGCTGGTGCACAACTTTAATGAATCCCTGTCATTTGACCAGAAGTTCTACAGACAGGACATCCGGGGCAGTATAGCCCATGTGAAAATGCTGGCTAAACAGGGGATTCTGACCGGTCAGGACAGAGATGATATTATCCGCGGATTGGAAAGCATTTTGTCGGATCTCGACAGCGGTGCGCTGGCTATATCCACCGATTCCGGATATGAGGATATCCACTCATTTGTGGAGGGGACACTCACCGAGCGCATCGGGGAGGCGGGCAAACGCCTCCACACAGGCCGCAGCCGCAATGACCAGGTGGCCCTGGACATGAAGCTCTACACCAGGGATGAGGTGCAGGAGTTACAGAACCTGTTGAAAGGCCTGCTGGAGGAACTGCTGGTGATCATGGAGGAACATGTGGACACCTTCATGCCCGGCTTCACACATCTTCAGAAGGCCCAGCCCATCACCCTGGCCCACCACATGGGGGCATACTTCGAGATGTTTTCCAGGGACCGCTCCAGGCTTCATGATATTTATGAGCGCATGAATTACTGTCCCTTAGGTTCAGGCGCTCTGGCGGGAACCACCTATCCACTGGACAGGGAATACACGGCAGAGCTTCTGGATTTCTACGGCCCTACCTTAAATTCCATGGATTCTGTGGCGGACCGCGATTACCTCATAGAACTTCTCAGCGCCCTCTCCACGATCTCCATGCACCTGAGCCGGTTCTGCGAGGAGATCATCATCTGGAATACCAATGAGTACCGTTTCGTGGAGATTGATGATTCCTACAGCACGGGCAGCAGCATTATGCCGCAGAAGAAGAATCCGGATATTGCGGAGCTGATCCGGGGAAAGAGCGGGCGTGTATATGGCGCCCTGGTATCCCTGCTGACTACCATGAAGGGAATTCCGCTGGCATACAATAAGGACATGCAGGAGGACAAGGAGCTGGCATTCGATGCCATTGACACGGTGAAAGGCTGTCTGGCCCTGTTCACCGGAATGATCTCATCCATGGCCTTCAGAAAAGACGTGATGGAGGCCAGCGCGAAGAAGGGCTTTACCAATGCAACCGATGCGGCGGACTATCTGGTGAACCACGGTGTGGCCTTCAGGGATGCCCATGGCATTGTAGGGCAGCTGGTGCTTGCCTGTATCCAGAAAGGAATTGCCCTGGACGACCTCCCTTTGGAAGAGTACAAAGAGATCAGCCCTGTGTTTGAATCTGATATCTATGACGCCATCAGCATGAAGACCTGTGTGGAAAAACGCACCACCATCGGAGCGCCCGGAAGAGACGCAATGACAGCCGTGATTGCCCAATACAAAAAAAGCCTCTTGACGCCTTGACGTTGAGATTATATAATATTTACAGCAATAAAGTTGTAAATACAACGAAAAGAGGGGCTGAATGGAAGAGTTTTTGAATATATTAAAGAAGTGCCCGTTGTTCTACGGGATCAATGAGGATGAGTTATATACCCTGTTAAAATGCGCTGCCGCTGAGACAACGCGGTATGAGGATGGGGAGTACATCTACCGGATGGGGGAATCGCTGAACAGCATTATGGTTCTTTTATCGGGGAAAGCCCTGGTGATCCAGGAGAATTTCTGGGGGCGCAGTGAAGGTCTGTTTCACATTAAGGAGGGGGAGGTGTTCGGAGAATCCTACTCCTGTGCCAGAACAGCCGTGCTGCCGGTGAGCGTGGTGACTGAGGGAACCTGCGAGGTGCTGTTCATGGATTACCAGCGGATGATTACCTTTTGTTCCCTTGCCTGCGATTTCCATACCCGCCTGATCCAGAATATGCTGCGGCTACTGTCAGAACAGAATGTTAAGCTGGAGAACAAGCTGGAACACATGTCCCGCAAGACCACCAGGGACAAGCTGCTGTCCTATCTGTCGGAGCAGGCCATCTCCCACGGCGGCCGCACCTTTGACATTCCCCACAACAGGCAGGAGCTGGCCGGGTATCTGGGAGTGGACCGCAGCGCCATGTCCAATGAGCTGAGCAAGATGAAGGCAGAGGGCCTGCTGGAATACCAGAAGAATCATTTTGTGCTGCATGAGAGGAAACAGGCAGCTGTTTGCTAGAGTATCCCTTTAACATTTATCTGAGAAATCTGTTTTATATAAGATCATCGGTGTAACGGAACCCTCGTAGAATTCTACGGGGGTTCCTGTAATTCTGCCGCCCAATCTGCTGATGATCATGACAGTTACATCCCGGGCTTCCATGTGGATTTCCGTGATTCCCTGGGAGAACAGATCCCTCAGGGAATACTCTGCCAGCTGCGTGCCGACGTGCAGCCCGCGGCTGGCGGGATTCACGGCGAATCTTCCCCAGTGGGTCCTGCCGTTTTCCTTCCACGCGCAGACTGCGCCCACGATTGACGTGCCTTTAAGGGCGCACCACCACTGGGGGCAGAGCGCCTCTGGAAGGGGGATCATGTCAGCGGGGATGCGCTGTTCGCCTGCGAATACTTGCGTCAGAAGCTCCATTATATCCTTCATATCAAAATCATCAGCTTTTCTCAATATCAGTTCCTTCATCTGTCAGTACCTCCATATAACATTTCCTTATATAAAGAATACCGCGAAACCGTCATACGGGCAATATATAATTGTTATTCTGGTACAGCCGCATTCATCACCTTTTCCACGCTCTCCTTTGCAATCAGATTGACCGCGTTGGAATCCTGAAGCTTGGTATAATAGGCAGTGCTGTCAGGAGACTGGCTGCCAACCAGCAGTGTGGTGCTGGTCTCGCCCTCCGGGCCATCGGCGGTCCAGCTGACGGTCATGACAGGCTCGCCCAGACCATAGCTGCCCAGCTCCTCCTCTGTGGCGTTATAGTTGGCGCAGGAGCGGATGGTCAGGCCGCTGACCGCGTCCGCCAGAATATTCAGCTGTCCGTTGCCCTCCAACCGGTTTTCTTCTGAATCGGAGGAATCCCTGTACCAGGCGATATTCCCCTGGCTGTCGGTTTCCTTCTTCACAAAATGTTCCTTCACGCCGTTTCTGGTGATGGTTATGTCCTGAATATCCGCGCCGGAGACGGCTGGAAGGGATTCTGTCTGAATGAAGTCATATAGGTCCTTGGCGGCAGTGTCTGCCAGGGAAGAGTCCACGGTGTAGACCTGGCTGCCTCCGGCCAGGCAGGCGTAGTATTCGGTGGGCGGAGTCTCCGGAACGCCGGAATCTGAGGCGGCAACCTGGCTGCCGATCAGCAGAGAGGCGGTGTTCTGGTCCTTTGAGGTGATCTCATAGTGTATGGACGGATCTGCCAGTCCGTAGGAGGCCAGGGCATCCGGCTGCTCCAGCCGCCGGGTGGCTTCTAGTGAGGACAGCTGTCCGGCCAGGCTTGAGAGGGTGGACTGCCGGATGGGACAGTCCCTGTCGCCGGCATAGTACCAGACGCCGCTGTCCAGTTCAAAGTCCAGCTGTTTCTCGCCGTTTACAATGGATATCTTATGGATATCCGGCAGGTCCGTCATGTGGATCTGCTGCGCCAGGGCAGTCTCTTTGGCGGCCTGCGCCGCCTGGCCCTGGTGCCAGGACAGCAGGCCATAGGCTCCGCACAGGACAACCAGGACAGCGGCAGCGGCTGTCAGTCTGTTTATATTTTTTTTCATAGGCGCCTCCTTATAACTTCCGCCGTTTCATCCAGATCACAAAGCCCGCGATCAGGAACAGAACCGGGATCACAATGATAAACAGAGCGCTCCACAGCCCGCCTGCTGTGGTCACGTTGAATGTGACGTCCAGGCTCTTGGACGGGATGGAGATGTTCTTGATGTCCGGCTGCCCGTAGGTGGCCGCATTCATGAATATGCGCAGGTTGGTGATGCTGGGAAACTGGGCCAGCAGGTCTCCGTCCACAAGAGATGGGGCAGTGATCAGGGTGAGAGTGGATACCGGCGCATCCTCATCTGATGAAGGGGAAGCGTCCGCTACCGTGGCTGTGGTATCCATGCCTGCGCCGCCTCCCACGGGCCTGCTCGCAACCGCTCCAAGCACATAGGTATCCTGCACCTGTTCCTGGGTATCCGGGTCCACCAGAACCGCCTGGCCTGAGGTGGTCAAAAAGGGTGTCACACTCAGACCTTCTTCCAGATCCTCCGCAACAGTCAGCGCCGATGGATTTAAAAACAGCGCAGGATCACTGCTGTTGATTCCTGTCAGCATACCGGATGAAACGTCATATTCAGGGAAGATGTAGAATGGGTTGTTATTGTAGTAATGCTGCGGCGCAGGGTCAGCCACGTACCCATTGACCAGGTTCATTCCGTACTTGCCGAGAAGCTCTGTCAGGTTGGGGCAGCCTGCGGGGGTGTAGCCTGCCAGCACCAGCACATGGCCGCCCTTGTTTAAATAATCCTGTATCATGGCCGTCTCATCCTTCGCCAGGTCTGTCTGGGGATTACCGATCAGCAGCAGGCCGCAGTCCGCTGGGACGGAGCCCTGGGTCAGCAGGTTCAGATCCTCCGACACCATGCTGGACTTGCCCAGGGCCTCGGTTACGGCGGAGGCCAGGGGCGTTTCCTGGTGCCCGCTCAACTGGTATACCTTGGTCTGGTGCTCATTGGTCACAGAGGAGATGGCGCTGGTGATCTGCCCTTCCCCGTCAAATGCAGTCTCATGGATCTGCTGGTACTGGTAATAGGCCATTGGATCAATTTGGATAATATCCGAAAATGGTATAGCCTGTTTCCTTCCTGTGCTCTCGCAGGAGACCAGAACGGTGTTGCTTTTCGTGTCCAGAGTGGTCAGCACATCAGGATGCAGGACCGGATCTTTGGCCTCCACATGGATGCGTCCGGAGTAGTCGGCGTACAGCTGCACAAACTGGGTGATACGGCTGTCGATGCTGTCAGGATCTCCTACAATATAGATGTTGACATCCTGGGCAAGTTCATCCAGAAGGCTGGTGGTGGTATCGCTGAGAGTGAAGATCCGGCTGGTGCTCAGATCCAGGCGGCGGTATTGGCCAGGCAGCTTCCCGGCCATCAGATTGATTACAATCACGGCGGCTATAACAATGACCGTGAACAGGGCCATGGCCCCGCCTTTTTTTAATTTTCTGTTCATTTTAGGCCTCCTTAGCTCCATCTGCGTTTTTCCATGATCTGCACAGTGAGGAACAGCATGATGCCTGCGATGCTCACATAGTACAGCAGACCGGCCAGATCCAGTACATGGTTGTTCACCACATCGTTGAACACATCGGCCAGCACCACCTTGCCCAGAAGCCGGGTCAGCGCGTGTTCCAGCAGGGATTTCTTAAACACGTAGGTCAGAACCAGCGCGAGAGCGCCCGCCCCTTCCAGTCCCATAGAGAGGGGGACATGGCCGGTGAGGCGGTAGAGGACAAACACGGCCAGAGTCCACAACAGCAGAAGGCCGGCCAGGGAACCCTGGGCGGTGGTGGGCAGAAAGGACAGCAGGCTGGGCCAGAGAATCAGCAGAAGCAGGACGCCGAAGGTGCCTGCGGCGGCGATCAGCTGGCTCTCTGTCAGGGAGGAGATAAAGAGCCCGATGGATATATAGACGCAGCCCAGCAGGAAGAAGGTGAGGATCGCGCCGTAATCCTCAGCCAGGTAGGCGGTGCCTGTGGACCGTATGATCAGGGGACACAGGGTGGAGATGGCCATGGGAACGGCGAACACCGTGACCATGGACAGGTATTTGCCTGCTACGATGCTCCAAAGGGATACCGGGGAAGTCAGAAGCAGCTGGTCCGTGCGGGAGCGGTGTTCCTCGGACATGCTTCTCATGGTGAGAACCGGCACCGCAATCAACAGGATGATCAGCACTGCGCTCAGGGTGTAGGAAAAGTAAGGATATCCTGAGATCATGTTGTTGGCCATAAAATAGATGCCTATAAACATGGTGACAAAGGCGATAAACACATAGCCCGTCATAGAGTAAAAGAAAGATTTCAGTTCACGGTTATAGATCGCTCTCATTTTCATTGTCCTCCTGATTGATCTGATTTTCATCTTCTGTCAGTTCCAGGAATACTTGTTCCAGGGAGGCGTGAACCGGTTCCATGGACAGAATGGGGCAGCGGTGGTCCGCAAATGCGTAGAAGAGGGCTTCCCGGATGTCGGCATCTCCCGATGAGGAGGCGTCAAATTCCAGAGACACGCGGCAGACATGTTCCTCCCCGGACTCTGAGAATATGGCGGAGCTGATGCCCGGCAGGGACTTAAGGATCGTGCGTATCCGGGCCTCATCTCCTTTCACGGATAGCTTCATTCCGCCTGCGCCGGCCATTTCCCGCTCCAGGTTCTCCGGCGTGTCGCTGGCGATCAGCTTTCCCCGGGCAATGATCAGGATGTGGTCGCAGACTGCGCTGACCTCGGAGAGAATGTGGGAGCTGAGCAGGACAGTGTGCTTTTTACCCAGGCCGCGGATCATGTCGCGGATCTCAATGATCTGCTTGGGGTCCAGGCCCACGGTTGGCTCATCCAGGATGATGACCTGGGGCCTGCCCAGGATGGCCTGGGCCATTCCTACACGCTGGCGGTAGCCCTTGGAGAGATTCTTGATCAGCCGCCCTTTCACATCCGTGATTTTTACCAGATCCATTACCTCAGAGACCGCTTCCTGACGCTGGGATCTGGGCAGCTTCTTCAGGCTGGCGGCGAATTCCAGGTATTCCAGCACAGTCATATCCGGGTAGAGGGGAGGGACCTCGGGCAGGTAGCCGATGCTGGCTTTGGCGGCGGCCGGCTCCTCCAGAATGTTGTGGCCGTCTATGATGACGTCTCCCTCCGTGGCGCCCAGATAACCGGTCATGATGTTCATGGTTGTGGACTTCCCTGCGCCGTTGGGACCCAGGAAGCCATAGATCTGCCCGTCCTCAACCGTGAAGCTCAGATGGTCCACAGCCAGATATCCTTCGTACTCTTTTACTAGATTTTTTACCTCAATCAATGATGTCTCCTCCTATCTGCTGCAATAAAGATATGGTTATGGTAAATTACTTGACAAATGTGCTAAACTGACCCAATATTTATGTATTGGAATTATTTACCATATCCATGTTCTGCAGGCCGGCGTTATGCGTTGGCCTTTTTGTGGTACTGAAATCTGATTTGCAGGCTATGACTTGGTGTGAAACTGTATAGGGTATAGTTTTAGACGGAAAATGTGATGGAAATGTGATGGAAATATTAAATAATTATAGAATGATCTTTGTCTGCTCGGACAAACTACAAATAAATTGAAACATCAGCAGGAGGCAAGCATGAAAAAAATTGAGAATCGGATATTAACAACTCAGATCATCAGAGATTATTGTGTGTGGCTGGATCAGTGCGAAAGAAGCAGAGAAACCGTTCAAAATTATGAATACCGTTTGGTACAATTTATGGATTTTTTGGCAGGCAGGCCGGTAACTAAGGATCTGGTGATCCTATGGAAGGGGTTCCTGCGTGAAAAGCTGGCGCCGGTTACTGTGAACGGGGCCTTGGCTGCGCTGAACGGATTCTTCAGATATTGCCAGTGGAACGACTGCAGAATCAGATTTTTAAAAATCAGCAAATGTACCTTCTGTCCGGAAAGCAGGGAGCTGTCAAAACAGGAGTACCATCGTCTGGTTAAAACAGCAATGGCAAAGGGAAATGAAAGGCTGGCCCTGCTGCTGGAGACTATCTGTTCCAGCGGAATCCGCGTGTCGGAACTGCCCTTTATCACAGTGGCCGCCATCCGGAAAGGGCAGGCTGAGGTGGACTGCAAGGGACGGATCAGGACCGTTCTGCTGACAAGACGGCTGTGCCAGCTGCTTCAGGAATATGCCGATCACAATGAGATAAAAGATGGCATGATATTTGTGACAAGAAGCGGAAAAGCCATGGACAGAAGCAATATATGGCGTCAGATGAAAGATCTTGCCTTTGAGGCCAAGGTGGGCAGGGAGAAAGTGTTCCCGCATAATTTAAGGCATCTGTTTGCCAGAACCTATTATGAAATAACCAAAGATTTATCAAAGCTGGCAGATATACTGGGGCACAGGGATATCAATACGACCCGCATTTATACAATTGAAAGTGGGAGTAAACATCGGAAACAGCTGGAAAATATGGGACTGATAGAAGTGCCGTACAACAGAATATCTCTTTTGTTGTAGATGGAGCAATAATTTAATAAAGCTTTTTATAGTATACTACATATTTCAATATATTTCTACCTATTTCGACAAATATCGACACGGCAATTAGACCAGGTTCTATCAAAAACCAGGCCTATTTAGTTATCATGTAAAATTCACCTGAAATCTTTTAATAACTCCCAGAATCGCTAAAATTGATACTCCCCCTCCCCAAGGGTTTACAACAAAAGAGATATTCTGTTGTAAATCGGCGTGCATTGGGGGTGGGGGTAAAAGTGAAGAGGATCAGGCAGGCAGGAATTCTTCTGGCCTTTGCTGTCAACATGATTTTTTGCCAGACCATGGCTGCTGGCGGAATGGAAAATCCGGCGCAGGCATCGGCTGGGCTGGGACAGTCTGCAAATGACATGACTGCCCGTAATGTGGAGTTTGAGCGCCAGGGGGCGGCCCTGATAGAGGATCTGAAATCAGGGATTCTGTCCGGCGGCTATATTAAAACAGGGGTCAGCTTCGACTCTGCGGAGGCTGCCCACACATTTGGTAAATATTTCTACCGCTATATTTACCTGGGCAGGGAGCCGGTCACATTGCATTCGGCCAATACCGGCGGGAAATATTATATATTGCTGTCCTGCGCAGACCCGGAGAGGGCGGCGCAGCAGCATGGGCAGGTCCGGGACAGGCTGGCACAGATTGTGGAAGCGGGACAGGGAATGGGAGACCAGGAGAAAGCAGAGTTTTTCTATGATTGGATCTATAACAACGTTACCTATGACCGGACCCTGCAGAATAAGACCATTTACGATGCTGTGATGGAGGGCAGTGCGGTCTGCTGGGGCTATGTATCCGCCTACCTGTCATTGTGCAGAACCGCTGGGCTGGTGTGCGAACCTGTCTACCGGGCAGACCACGCCTGGAACAGAGTATGGCTGGATGGCGGATGGAAGTATTGTGATATTACATGGGATAAGTGTTTAGGCAGCAGCACGTGGAAGTTTTTGACGCAGGATGAGATGGACGCAGATCCCATGCATAACACACTGTGAGTTTGGGGGGAGTCTGATGGATAAGAATAGCGGGCATCGGATGACTGAATTCAGAAGAGCGAATCAGAGACGGATGATGGCCAGGAAACTGATTGGACCATTTGTGATTGGGGGCTGTATGGCCATGCTGGCAGTGGGAATAGCCTTTGCACAGTTGAATACAGGTGCAGCCCGGGGCACATTTGAACGCCCCTATCTGGTGGAAGTGCTGCGTGGAGGAACCGATGAGGCAAAGGCGGAGCCGGAGCTGGCAGCGGAAGCTGATTTCCAATATATGGGAGATTTTGAGGTAGCGGCCTACTGTTCGGATGGAAGGACATTTACATATTCCGGGGATGTACCCATGGAGGGACATACAGCGGCCGGAGCGCTGTCGCTTTTTAAAATCGGGGACACGGTGCTGGTTGATGGAAACAGGTATGTGATAGAGGACAAAGTGGATGAGAATGCCAGTGAAAAGCTGCGAATCTATTATGACAGTTTTGAGGAAGCCATGCTTTACGGGAGAAAAACGGCGGCCGTTTACAGGCATTCACCTGATCCGGCGAAGGAGTCGGGATTCTTGGGAACGTTTGAGGTCACTGCCTACTGCAGCTGTGAGCTGTGCTGCGGAGAGAAACGTGAAAAGCTGACAAAAACAGAGACAGTGCCAAAACAGGGTTATACGATCGCGGTGGACCCGTCCGTGGTACCTCTTGGGACATTACTGGTAATAGACGGTGTGACCTATCTGGCAGAGGACACGGGAAATGCCATTAAAGGGAACCGGCTGGACATTTATTTTGATACACACGAGGAGGCGGTGCGCTATGGCTGCAAGGAAAAACCTGTGTATCTGAAGGAATCATACAATCCCTTATAAAGGGTTATAGATATTTTAAGTGGAATTGGAAGGATAGCAGGATGAAAAAAAGGAAAATCATTGTCATGGCTTCGGCTCTGGTTATCACCGCTGCGACCCTGACCGGTATAGAGGCAGGGACCGCTTATGCAGTGGAAGGATGGAACAATGAGGGCGAGGAATGGAAGTACCTGGATGAAAATGATACGCCGGTACAGAATGTGTGGAGGCAGTCCAAGGAGTCCTGGTTTTATCTGGGGTCTGACGGTATCATGCTGAAAAACTGCTTTGTGGAGCAGGGAAACGCGCTGTACTATGTGGATGAGACAGGGATGAGGGCTGAGAGCAAATGGGTCCTGACAGAGGAATCTGACGACCTGGGGCATGAGGCCGGCTGGTATTACTTTGGCGGGAACGGCAAGGCATACCGGAGGAGCGGATCTTCGTTTAAGAAAAACGTAGATGGAAAGACCTACATATTTGACGAGAGCGGACGCCTGCTGACCGGCTGGTTTGACGAGGATGGAGAGCCGCTGGATGAAGATGACAACCCGTTGGAGGAGGGCGTTTATTACGCGGATGAGGACGGGGCGTTGAGAACGGAAAGCTGGCTGGATTATGCGGATATGGATTTAAAAGGGCTGGAGGATTTATCCAGCGATATCAGCGGAAGGGATTACGGCGAGTATGACCAGATATGGCTGTATTTTAATGACCGTTCCAAGAAAGTGAAGAGCAATGGAGACCGTATGCTGCAGCGGAATATCAATGGGGGGACCTATGGATTTGACGAGTACGGGATTATGCTTCCCTGGTGGAGCAAGGTGGCCAGCATCAGCAACGCGGATAAGAGCAACCCCACCAGCGATGTGTCTGCCAAGTTCTTTGCAGGTTATGACGGCGGCAGCCTTTTGAGAAACGCCTGGTTTTGGATGTATCCGTCGGAGAACCTTATGGCAGGCGATTATGAAGACGGGGAGTACAGCTGGTGGCGCACGGACCAGAACGGAGAGGTGTACCGCAATAAAATAAGAAAAGTAAACAACCGCTACTATGCTTTTGACGGACTGGGAAGAATGCAGACAGGCTTTGTCCTTTTCGACAGCCGCAGTACGTTTGTGGCCCAGTATGATCCGGATGCCTGGTCGTCAACTGATTTTACAGAAGGGAATATCTATGGGGACGAGAAGGCGGACCTATACTTCTTTTCACCGGATGAGCTCAATGACGGCTCCATGCAGACCGGATATGAGGTGAAGATAGAGCTGGGAGACGGGGTCCATACTTTTGGATTTAAGAGCAATGGCGTGGCCTACGGTAACAGGAACCAGCTGAAGCGGGTAAAGGATTCCTTCTATATAAATGGTCTCAGGCTGGAAGCAGATGAGGAGTATGGATACGGCGTTGTCCAGGAGAATGAGGATTCTTACCGGGTGGTGAACACCAACGGCAAGCTTGCATCAGGAGACAAAAAGGTGATTAAGGACAAGGATGGGGGATGGCTGATCCTTCTCAACGGCCGGTTTGCCGCCAGGGTGGAGGATGAGTATAAGCCCAGATGGTACAACGGCGAGGAAGGCCCCGGCTTCTATCACTATGATTCCAAGAACAAGGAAGACAAGTATGCAGGCGGCTTGATCGTGGGAACGGACACCCCTCCAATACTTGACGGGCTTGTGGATGAACAGAAATTAAATTTTTAAGAGCAGGAGATGATGTGACATATGAATAAGAAAATCTATCAGACATGGAGACGCGCTGTGTCCTGCCTGATGACGGTATGCCTGCTTGTGGTGCTGGTTTCCTCCCATCTGACAATGGCGGCATATGCCTCCACAGAGCTTCCCGAGGAAAACCTTGGGAATGGGGCCAGTGAGGGAACGGCCTATAAATGGTTAAGCAATACGCGGTTTGATATGTGCGGGCTGAAGGCCGGGCAGACAGATTACAGCCAGAGTGGAATTAAGACCACCTATGGCTGGGGAGGCTATGGAACTTACATTCAGGTTGGCAACAATACTAAGGTCCAGGCCAATATAGCCACAAATGGAGGAGTGCAGCAGATTGCCGGCGGTGTGGAATTAAAAATTGCACTCTCCCCCAGCCCTGATAATAAATATGTATTTGTAGATTATTATGTCTATGACAAGGACGGTCAGGGCGGAGCGGCAGGCAGAACCATTAAGGTGGGAAGCGGTGCAGACGTTCAGATAGACAATGATGACAGAGCCATTGTCTATAAAAATGCCCGTGGCTTCCATATGGTAAACAGCAATAACCAAATGACATTTGACTGTATTACAAATGATGACAGTCTTGGTGTTACCCCGCCGACAACCAGGTACATAGGACAATACAGTAACTGGTCAAATGGAGTATTTACAGAAGCAGGCGGCAGCCAGTCTACCGGTTATGATTCGGAAGTGGCCTTTTCATGGCATTTCCAGCTGCATCCATATGAAGTGGTACATAAGCGGGTAGCCTTCGCGGTCAGGGATACATCCTATTATGTGTCGAATAGTTATGGCCAGGACGCTGCTTCAGCTGACGGGACATACAGCAAACCCTTTAATACGATTGATTACGCGCTGGGAAAAATCGGAAATAAAAAGGGCTATATCTATGTGATGGACAGTCGTGATATCACAGCACCCATTACGATATCCGGCTCCAATATGGATATCACCATCGCCAGCACAGACTATGACAAGGATGGAAATCCCACCAACGGGAATGCGGATTATATTAAAGCACTGAGGCGGTCGCCCTCCTACACAGGGCCTCTGTTCAATGTTTCAGGCGCCACGCTGAAGCTGACGGACATTGTCCTGGATGGAAATGGGCAATCAACTGCAGATCCGCTGTTGTCCGCGGCCTCCGGCAGGCTGGAGATCAACAGCGGGGCCAATGTTACAGGCTGCCACGGAAATGCGGCCAGCCAGGGCAGCGCGGTGAACATTACGGGAAATGCCGCCCTATCCATGAACTACGGCAAAGTGTCGGGTAATACATCGGAGGGGAAAGGGGCGGTTTACTTCAACAGCACAGGCCGGTTCAGCGTAATAAATGATGTAATGATCGAGGACAACCTCAATCCATCCGGCGCAAAGGCCAATGTGTATCTGGAGAGCGGAAAGACCGTGACCGTAGCTGGGGATCTGAACGCATCGAAAATCGGCGTGACAACAGCACAGCAGCCGGCCGCCTCGCCGGGGGGGATCTCCACGGAGGCCGCACAGGAGGTCAAGGCGGCAGTTCCGCTGGCAGGCAGCGCTGTGGACACGGCTCCAAGTCCATTTGCAGACAACTTCTTTGCAGACCAGGCTAAGGAGGACGGCACAGGGCTCTATGTGTCAGTGGGCACAAAGAACCTGGCGGGCGCAGGATCTGGAAACGACAAGAACGCAGTGATTAAGAGGAACGGAATGCAGATCAGCTTTATTGTGAGGGATGCCGAAACGGGCGCCTCCATCACAGGTGCGCCGGTGATTCCTGCAGTTTCCAAAGGATCAGGGGAAGCCGTGGATATAGCAGCACCCCCAGGAATACTTGGATATGAGCTGGCTGATGTGATCATAGAGCAGAGTACGCCTCCTTCCCTTCAGGCAGATTTAAATCCGGGCGCTACCTTCGGCAAGATTACGGGTACCATGCCGAATCAGGATGTGACGGTTAATTATGAATACCGCAAGGTTGGGTCCCAGATTATCTTCGACAGCAACGGCGGAACACCCGAGCCGCCTGCACTGGTGGGTACGGCGGGAAGCCCGGTCAATGCCCTGCTTCCAACCACCAGCCGGTACGGTTACATCTTTAAGGGATGGAGCAGAGTAAATGACTGGCAGAATCCACAGTTTATCACAAGTCTGCCCGCGGTTTACCCGTCGGCGCCCGTAACCTACTACGCCATATTTGAGGCAGATCCAAATGTAACATTTAATTATACGGTGGAACACACAAACCAGTCGGGAGATATTGTATTTAATACAACTTCAATGGAAAACGCCTACAGTGTGGAGACGCCGCTGGTTGAGGAAAAGAAAAACATAAAGAACTATGACTGGAGCCTGGATGATTCGGGTACAATCCCCACTGAATATAACTTCAGCGGCACATCCGTCCCCTTAGGCCAGTTTAACGCCGGGGGAACCTTCAACGGAAAAATGCCGGGACAGGATGCAACCATACGCTACCGTTATAAGGTCAGGTATGATGACCCTGATGCGCGGTCACTCCTGGAAGTCCGGCATGAAACCAATAATTTTAATACAGTGGCCCCTGAACAGACGGCTCTTCTGTTCCCAGAGGATACCATTACTGCCCAGCCTGTGGATGTCTACGGATTTAAGTGCACTGGTTACAGGTTCGAACACGGTGATTATACCGGTCAATTAGGTGGAGAGTACGTATACGGCGTCAGCGGAACCTTTGACGAGAACTTTGCCTACAACGGGGTCATGCCCAATCAGCCGGTGCGGCTGATCTATCTCTATGAAGCCACCCTGGAGGGCTTTGAGCTGGCTGTGAAGTACGAGGATAATGATACCCAGGACAGCAATTTGAAAAATATCATCCCTCCGGTGGTATCTGGACCCCATGTGGCAGACAGCGTGGTGGGAGGCGAGTACCAGAACCAGTATGGTTATAGTGTAACAGATAGTTTGGTTAAGCCGGACGGCGCAACTATCTGGGTTGTCCCTTCAATGGATTATGAGTGGGGCGGCACCATGCCCAATGACGATGCCCAGGTGATCTACCGCCATAACCGAATTCCGGCCAATTGGGCCGATATCACCTACAAGGCAGGTCAGAGAGGCTCCCTCAGAGACGGAGCGGACGTATCACCTGACGTACAGTCCTTGTCCGGCGGAAGCTTTAAGGCCAGTATTCTGATCAATGACGGCACAACGGAGGGCCAGGAAAAGTCCTACACCTTAGCGCAGATCAAAGAAAAACGCCTCATGCCAGCGGCGGAGGCGGAAAGCCAGTATTACCGCTTTGACGGTTGGTTTATAGACACAGACAATGATGGGATTCTGGACGGGGATGAGACAATCCTGCCCCAGGATTACCGGTTTGACGGGCCGGCCACAGTCACGGCCAGC
>URUZ01000028.1 GCA_900551225.1 uncultured Clostridium sp. | reverse complement strand
CCAGGAACTGGTGGTTTACTCCAACTCCACCTCCAACGGCCAGGACGAGTGGCTGCTAAAGACTGCCAAGGAGGCCGGCTTTAACCTGCAGATCGTTTCCATCGACGGAAGCGCCCTGTCGGACCGCCTGGTGGCTGAGAAGAACAATTCGGTCTGCGACGTGGTGTTCGGATTAAATGCAGTGGAGTATGAGCGCCTGAAATCAGAAGACCTGCTGGTGAAATACGAGCCGGAATGGGTAGATGAGGTGGATATGTCCCTGGGAGATGCGGACGGCTACTATTATCCCACTGTGGTACAGCCCCTGATGCTGATCTACAACAAAGACATTGTCACCGATCCGCCAAAGGATTGGACCGACTTATGTGATCCCAAGTACAAGGACCAGTACAACCTGTTCCAGCTCCAGGGCGGCACTGCCAAGATGATCACAGCCAGCATACTGGCACGCTATCCTGATCCTGCCGGAGAGTACGGTGTCTCTGAGGAGGGCTGGAAGGTGATCGAGGAGCTTTACGCCAACGGCTATTACCAGCAGGACGGCGACGACTATATCAGCAATGTGATCGACGGCACGGTTCCCATGTCCGAGCTGTGGGGCGCAGGCGTGATCCGCTACCAGAAGGAGCGGGGCGTGGAGTTCGGCCTGATGCTTCCCGAGATCGGCGAGCCATTCGTGGTTGAGCAGCTGGGCATTATCAACGGCACAGATCAGGTAGAGCTGGCCAAGGACTTTGCCAACTGGTTCGGCAGCGCTGAGATCCAGAAGGGCTGGAGCGACAATGTGGGCGCAATTCCGGCCAACCAGAAGGCCCTGGATATGATCGAGGACCAGGATATTAAGGATCTGATGAGCAAGGTGAAGATCCAGGATGTGGACTGGGCCCTGGTATCTGAGCACGTGAACGACTGGGTGGAGAAGATCCAGCTGGAGTACCTTGAATAGCAGCAGCACAAAGAAATAGCACAACGGGGCAGTCAATATACCAGGTATTTTGGCCTGCCCCTTTTTCATGCCTGGTACCGCCCGGCATAAATACGCCGCGCAGACAACGGCCGCTGTCCAAAGAATATAAGAGGTGATTATCATGATTGATTTTAAAAATGTGGAGATCCGCTACGGAGAGTTTGTTGCTATTGACAACCTGAATCTGACCATCAATGAGGGAGAGTTCTTCACCTTCCTGGGCCCTTCCGGCTGTGGTAAGACCACCACCCTCAGGGCACTGGCCGGGTTCAACATCCCATCCAGGGGCCAGATTGCCATCGAAGGCCGGGATGTGACCAATGAGCCGGTGGAGAAGCGCCAGATCGGCATGGTGTTCCAGAGCTACGCCCTGTTCCCCACCATGTCTGTGTATGAGAACATTGCCTTTGGCCTGAAGGTCCGGAAGATGAACAAGGACGAGATTAAAAAACGTGTGAGCGAGGTGGCTGACAAGATCCGCATCAGCGAGGCCCAGTTAAGCCGCAACGTGTCCGAGCTGTCCGGCGGACAGCAGCAGAGAATCGCCCTGGCCAGAGCCATTATCCAGGAGCCCAAGATCCTCTGCCTGGACGAGCCGCTGTCCAATCTGGATGCCAAGCTGCGCATCGGCCTCCGCGGGGAGCTAAAACGGCTCCAGCGGGACTTAAACATCACCACCCTGTATGTGACCCATGACCAGGAGGAGGCGCTGAACCTGTCCGACCGCATCGCAGTGTTCAACAACGGCTACATTGAGCAGGTGGGAACTCCCTATGAGATCTACAATCACTCTGCCTCAGAGTTTGTCTGCGATTTTATCGGGGATATCAACCGCCTGGGCGGGGAGATCACCCAGGAGATCAACCGCCGCGCCGCCGGAACAGGAAAGCGGACGCTGGACACGGCCAAGACAGGCTTTGTGCGCATCGAGCGTCTGCTCTCCGAGCCCAGGGAGGGCTATGCCAGGCTGACAGGCACGGTTCAGGAGCTGGAGTACGACGGAATGCTGGCCCGCTATGTATTGGACATGATGGGGCAGCAGGTGAAGTGCGTGGAGAAAAATGACGGCAGGGCGTTCTACGGACAGGGCCAGCAGATTGACCTGTATGTGAACCCTGATGATATCATGCAGTTTTAGGCCGGCGGGAGGTGGCAGACCATATGAAAATACACGGAAGAAAACAGAAAATGACTCCGGGAGCCATTGCCATCAGGATTGTGCTGCTCTGGTTTATCGCTGCATTTATCCTGTTTCCCAATATCAATATTATTATCAGCGTGCTGCATGAGGACGGACAGTTCAGCACCGAGGCATTTACCAAGCTCTTAAAGTCCAAACGGGCGGTGAAGAGTATGATCAACAGCCTGGTGCTGGGCGTCAGCCTGGTGATCACGGTGAACGTGGTGGGTACCCTGGTGGTGCTGTTCACGGAATACTGGGATATCAAGGGCGCCCTGATGCTGAAGCTGGCCTACATGACTTCCCTGGTGTACGGCGGCGTGGTGCTGGCCATGGGGTATAAGTTTGTATACGGCTCCAAGGGAATCGTTACCAAGGGGCTGCTGATGATGTTCCCTGAGATGAATGCCAAATGGTTCACGGGTTTCTGGGCAGTGCTGTTTGTGATGACCTTTGCCTGTACGTCCAACCATATTATCTTTTTGACAAACGCCATACGGGGGCTGGATTTCCACGTGATCGAGGCGGCCAGGAACATGGGGGCCTCGGATAGCAGAATCCTCTTCAAGGTGGTGCTTCCCTCGCTGAAGCCGACCCTGTTCGCCCTGACCATTATGACCTTCCTGACCGGTATCTGCGCCCTGTCCGCGCCTCTGATGATCGGAGGAAACCAGTTTCAGACCATTAACCCCATGATTGTCAGCTTCGCCCAATCTCCGGGGTCCAGGGATCTGGCGGCAGTGCTGGCCATGATTCTGGGGCTGATGACCATTGTGCTGCTGGTGATTATGAACCGGGTGGAGCGCAGGGGCAACTACATATCCGTTTCCAAGACCAAGGCCAAGATGCGCAAGGAGAAGCTGCGCAGCCCGGCGGCCAACGCTGCGGCCCATATTGTGGCCTACGCCATGTTCGTGATTTACATGCTGCCCATCTGCCTGGTGGTGCTGTTCTCCTTCTGCGATGCCCTGGCTATCAAGACCTCCACGCTGTCCTTTGACGCATTTACGCTGAAGAACTATGTGACCCTGTTTACCAAGCAGAATGCCTTCAGACCTTATCTGGTGAGTATTGTGTATTCCCTGGCCGCTGCGGCGGGCGCCTGTGTGATCAGTGTGATTGTGGCACGGTTTGTGCGCAGGAATGAGCACAAGACAGATACATTTTTCGAGTATGGGCTGCTGATCCCATGGATGCTGCCTACCACCTTTATCGCCCTGGGGCTGATGTTCACCTATGACGTGGGCCGCGCGCTGGTGGGCGGCAAGGTGCTGATCGGCAGCATCTGGATCATGCTGATCGCTTATATTGTGGTAAAGCTGCCATTTTCCTTCCGCATGATCCGCGCCGCGTTCTTTGGGGTGGAGGACAGCCTGGAGGAGGCGGCCAAGACCATGGGGGCCAGCACCCCCTACACCATGGTGAAGGTGATCCTGCCTGTGATCCTGCCCACCGTCATGTCGGTGATGGCCATGAACTTTAACGGCCTGCTGTCCGATTTTGACTTGTCCGTGTTCCTGTACTCTCCCAAGTTCCAGCCTTTGGGCGTTGTGATCAAGGAGGCCAGCGATGAGGGGGTCAATGAGAACGCCCAGGCCATGGCCCTGGTCTACTCCGTGGTGCTGATGATTCTCTGCGGCCTGGCATTGTATTTGACCCAGGGCAATGGAGCTGCTAAAATTAAAAAGTGGGTATGTAAGAAAATGGGCCGTTAGGTGAACACATAAGGGGGAGCTGCATGAAGAAAATGACAAGTCCTGACCGGATGAAGCTGGTCAATGAGAAAAATATATTGAAAGCGGTTCATGAGAATCCTGGTATTTACAGGAAGCTGATTGCTGAAAAGACGAACCTTTCTTCTCAGACTGTCACCAATCTTGTGGCAGAACTGCTGGAGCGCAGGGTGCTGCTGGAGTATTCCCCCTCCCTTGGGATCAAGGGACGCAATCCGGTGTCCCTGTCCGTCAACTATGGGGGCTTCTATATCATCACGGCGGACATCAACATTGAGAAGGTGTCCGTGTTCGTAAACGGCCTGGACGGCACGGTGGCGGCAGCTGAGGAGGCCCCTGTGGACCAGAGGACCGATGTGCTGTCCGTGGTGAAAATGCTGACCCGGCGCGTGGTTGAGGCCGCGGGGCCGGGCAGACCCATTCTGGCCTGCGTCATCAGTGTCACCGGTGTGGTGAACGAGGACAAGGGCATTGTGGTGGAGGCCGGGAAACTGAACTGGTACAATCTGGATCTGGCCGGGGAGCTGTCCTGCCTGGGTGTGCCGGTGCTGGTCCGCAATGATGTGAACATGGCCGCATACTATGAGAAGGCGGAATATCCGTCGGATGTCAACTTTATGATTGCCAAGATTGACGTGGGCATCGGCTCCGCCTTTGTGCTGGGCGGCCGGGTGCTGGAGAGCACCAACAACGTGGCCGGGGAGCTGGGCCATGTGACGGCCATGACGCAGACCGGGGACAGGCCCTGTGTCTGCGGCAAATCCAACTGCCTGACCAAGTTCATCTCCCTGGAAGCGCTGGAGGCGGACTACGGGAAGCCCTACAGCCGGCTGGTGGAGGATGTAAAGCGCAAGGAGCCGGAGGCAGTGGCCCTGATCGAGGGGGTGTGCGGCTATCTGGCCCCCATTCTGGCCAATGCCATCATTTTGCTGGATTTGGACCGGATTATCCTGTGCGGCTGCACGGTGGAGCATTTCCAGTCCATCATCTATCCGTGCCTGGACCGGAAGATCCGCCGGCTGTTGAGCTACTGGGTGTCCTTTAAACGGCTGGAGATCCGCACCGGCAGCCATATCACCGATATCAGCAGCCGGTTCCTGCTGGACTATTATTTCTCCACGGAAAATGAGATAAAACTATGATTGGAGCGGCGGCCGCGGATTAGGACGGCGGCCGCGGACGGGTAAATGGATATATGAACAACTATTTGGATTTGACGGACAGCCGCTGGTCCTTCGGAAGCTACTATCGAAGGCAGTTTCTGGAAGATACTCTGTATACCTGCTGCTTTTACAAGGATCTTGAATTTGTGCTGGACCGCTCCTCTGTGGCCGTGCGGGATAAATTCGCCCGGGAGCTGGCCTGTGAAGGCGCTGTCGGCGTGGAGGTTACGGAGAATTACCACCAACGGCTGCAGCGTTTTCTGGACCAGCTGGAATTCTTTGACCAGTGGAGCCTGGAACAGATCTATGGTGCGGTGCACGGCATACGCAAGCAGTATCTGGGCGCAGGAACCATGGAGAAGGCCTATATAAAAAGGGGGAGACTGCGCAGAACCTTGGGGGAGGGCGATGGCATTGACCAGGGCCATGTGCTGGGGGAACTGCTGGAGCGCTGCGGATCGGCGGTGTTCTGCCTGGCGGACTCCGAGTATTTCCAATATATGGAAAACGATATGGAAGAGGCTGCCGCCAGGGGCCTGGATATCTATGTGATCACCGGCTCTGCTGCGGGGGATACCCTGCTGACCAGGGAGGCGCTGGAGGAGCTGGCCGGGAGTCCGCTGCCTGGCGTCTGCCTGGAGGACAGGGCCAGGTATTCCGGCCTGGATCTGTCGGCGGTCCGCTTCAGCGGGGAGCTTCAGCAGCAGATTGACGGGGGGACCGCCTTTTTGATGGTCTATGGGGATGACGGGCTGTTCCACTGCAGGAATTTAAACCTGGCATCCATTGTGCGGACCGTGCCCTCCTGCTACTATTCCAGGGCCATGGCAGGACAGTTTGTGGGAAATGGGCTGTGCACCATCTACGTGCCGCCCCATTTTGACATTCTGCCCTGGGTGCCCCTGCGGGAGAAAACCCGGGTATCCTACCGGCAGCTGGCCAGGATCTGCGCGGACCACGGGACGGATATATACGGGCTGGATGCGGATGAGCTTTACTACCATTTTCCGGAGTATTTTGTCAACATATACGGGGAGGACAACGGGGAAATGCTGCCCGTCCCCATGAAGCACAATGATCCTGACCTGAAGGCGGCCTGGGACTCAGGTGAGGCGTTCTATGGGGCTTACTGCCGGATTCGGGAGGAGCGGATTGCAGAGTATTTAAATGGAGTTGCGGGGATACATTATGTGTCTGCGTATATGCAGGAGGGCGTGGGGGAAGGTCCTTGCGAAGGTGGTTCAGGTGGGGGCGTTCGCTGCGGAGGCTGTTCGGACGGTGGCGTTCCCTGCGGAGGCGGTTCAGGCGGAGACAGTCCGGCAGGCGGAGGCTGTTCGGACGGGGGCGTTCCCTGTGTAGGCGGTTTAGGCGGAGACAGTCCGGCAGAAGGAGACTTTGGCGGCCCGGCGGGGGACAGCCTGATGGAAGTTCCCGCGCCCTGGGGCAGCAGGTCCGGCCCGTCCGGCGTTTTGGTTCAGGGCGCGGTGGTGGGACAGGCCAAGAACTCCCGGGTGATCCTCTCGGACGGCTGTTCCCGTTCTCCCAGAGAGCTGGTGGCAGAGGGGCAGGAGGACGGCTTGCTGCTGATCTCCAATTTCCTGTTCTTCCTGACGCCCAAGCTGGCGGGCTTCTACAATGAGCTGAGACGGGACCGGCCTGCTGAGCAGATTGATTTTGACGGCGGGCATCTGGACTATATGCTGCGCTGGGACGGGGAGGGGAGGACCGAGACATTTCCCCTGTATCAGAAGGCTTGCATCGCTATGAAGGCGGACGGCAGCTTCCTGTTCTTCCGGTTCCTGCTGGGAGGGGGACGGATCGAACTGGGCGGGACGGCATTTTCCTGGGCGAAAGGGGATGTGAATCCCGGACAGAGGCAGGGGGAGGTATGCGTGTACACGCCTTACCTGACAAGGGATAAGGTGGATGAGAAGGCGGATGACTTCAGGGAGCCGGTGGGAGCGGGCCGGTTTAACCTGGTGATCATCCAGGACCGTGTGATCTGCGCCCGGCTGGGGGATGTGGTTCTGCCCAGCATCGGCGTGGTGGTCTCCCTGTCCGCAAAGCGCGGGCTGGAGCTGGCAGAAGCTATGAAATTGGAAAATATTGGGGACGGATACTTCCGATGTGCCGGACAGCGGGTCCTCGTCCATCTGGACCCGCCGGAAGAAGTCGGCAGGGATGAGTGGGAGCAGGTGCGCTGGGCTTATGGGGGAGGAATGTCCCTGGTCAGCGGCGGAAAAGGCATCTACGAGAAGGGTTTCCCAAAAGAGTGGCTGAGAGATGAGGGCTGGCTGTGCCCGCTGTCCAGGCAGACCCAGGAGAGTGAGATCCACAGGCCCTCCAGGCATCCCAGAACCGCAGTGGGTGTTACGGAGGCAGGAGAGCTGTTTGTGCTGGTGTTCTCAGGGAGAACCGCCCTGTCCCGGGGGGCCGACTATGGGGAGATGAGCCGGATTGCCCGGCAATTGGTTCCCGGTGTCCTGCACATGATGAATGTGGACGGAGGCGGGTCGGCGGTGTTCGGCATGGCGAAGGACAAGGTGTTCATGGAGCTGAGCTGCCCGGCCACCTCCTACAGCAGCCCTGCGGGGATGGTGCGGCAGATCAATACCATATTGTGTATTAAACAGTAGAGGAAATTTCCCCCTCGCATGGGTTCAGGGGAGAGGTAAGAGGAAAGTCCCCTTCACATGCGTTCAGGGGAGAGGTAAAAGGAGAATAGCACATGATAAAATTCGGTACAGGTGGCTGGAGAGCCATCATTGGGGATGAGTTCACGAAAGAGAATATCTGCATTCTGGCCAGGGCCATTGCCGATAAGATGATACAGGAGCAGGTGGACAAAAAGGGGCTGGTGATCGGCTATGACAGGCGTTTCCTGTCCAAAGAGGCAGTGATGTGGAGCTGCGAGGTGCTGGCGGCCGCGGGGATCAAGTGCTGGTTTGTCAACCGTTCTGTTCCAACGCCGCTGATCATGTATTATGTGGAGAAGCATGAATTCAGTTACGGGATGATGGTGACCGCCAGCCATAACCCGGCTGTGTACAACGGCGTCAAGGTGTTTACCTACGGCGGACGGGATGCGGATGAGGAACAGACAAAGGATATTGAACGCTATATCAATCAGGTGGATGTGAACAATATTCCAAAGCTCCGCTATGAGGAAGCCCGGAAGGCGGGCATGGTGGAGGAGTTCTACCCCATGAACGAGTACATAGACGATATCATGGAGAAGATCGATATGGCGGCCATCAAAACACGTCATCTGAAGGTGGCATTTGATCCCATGTACGGCGTCAGCAAAACTGCGCTCAGCACAATTCTGATCTCCGGCCGCTGTGATCTGGATGTGATCCATCAGGAGCACGACACACTGTTCGGCGGAAAGCTTCCCGCCCCCACGGCGGAGACCCTGCGGGTACTTCAGAATCAGGTGGTGGAGTGGAACTATGACCTGGGAATCGCCACAGATGGGGACGCGGACCGTCTGGGAGTGATTGACGACAAGGGACATTTCCTCCATCCAAACGATATACTGGTACTGCTGTACTACTATCTGGTGAGGTACAAAGGCTGGAAAGGCCCTGTGGTGCGCAACCTGGCTACCACCCACCGCCTGGACCAGGTGGCAGAGAAATTCGGGCAGAAGTGTTATGAGGTGCCTGTGGGCTTTAAGTACATTTCCGCCAAAATGACGGAGACCGGGGCCATCATCGGCGGCGAGTCCTCCGGCGGCCTGACCGTTGCCGGACACATCAACGGAAAGGACGGCATTTACGCTGCCTCCCTGTTGGTGGAGATGATTGCTGTCACAGGCAAGCCCCTGTCCGAGCTGGTTCAGGAGATCCAGGCAGAGTGCGGGGAAATGCACATGGAGGAGCGTTCCTACGAGTTCACCGATGAGGAGAAGGAGCGGCTTTTGGATGTGCTGTATGAGAAGAAGGAGCTTCCCGACCTGGCGGAATACGGCGTGGAGCGGGTCTCCTATTTGGACGGCTGCAAGGTGTATTTTGAGAACAACGGCTGGGTTAGCGCAAGATTTTCCGGCACGGAGCCGCTGCTGCGCATCTTCTGTGAGATGCCGGTGAAGCAGGATTCCAGGGATATCTGCGGGCTGTTTGAAAAGTATCTGGGACTGTAGGAAAGATAATCCGGACAGGTCCGGCCTGTTCCAGGGCAGTGTGCCCGGGGCAGAGCCGGGCCTGTAGTGGGATTAGCCATAAGGAGGTTGAAAATGAACATGGATGTGGACATGCAGCAGGTGATTTCTATTGTAAAGGACATGAGGAAATATTTCATGGATACGGAAAAGTCACAGCAGATTACATTTAAGGGAGATATTGATTTTGCTACGGAGGCGGACTTCTCCGTGCAGAAGGAGGTACAGGAGCGGCTTCTGGCTGCCTGGCCGGATATCCAGTTTATGGGGGAGGAGAAGGACAACAGCGGCATTGACTTCACCGGCGCTGTGTGGATTCTGGACCCGGTGGACGGAACCACCAACCTGGTGCACCGCTTCGGGCAGAGCTGTGTGTCTCTGGCGCTGAGCGTAAACTCTGTGCTGGAGCTGGGCGTGGTCTACAATCCCTTTACAGACGAACTGTTTCATGCAGTGCGGGGAAAGGGGGCCTTCCTGAACGGGAAGCCTATCCATGTGAGCGCTGCGGCCCGGATGAAGGAGGCCCTGATCTCCGTGGGAACCGCGCCCTACTACCATGAGCTGGCGGACCAGAATTTTCAGCGGATGAAACGGATCTTTTTGGACTGCCAGGACATCCGCCGCCTGGGCTCCGCAGCCCTGGACCTGTGCTATGTGGCCTGCGGCCGTACAGATGCCTACTATGAGCCCAACATCAATCCCTGGGATTACGGCGCAGGGGCGCTGATGGTGATGGAGGCGGGGGGCTGCGTCACGGACTTTGAGGGGGGAGCGGTTCCCATGGACCGGCGCTGCTGCGTGGTGGCCGGAACGCCGAAGATCCACAGCCTAATGGTGGAACAGTATATGAGATGCCAATAATACAGGAGGTACAGATCAATGTATACGGACAATGAGGCGCTGCGCCGCCTGATCCTGCGGCAACGGGTTCTGGCTGCCGCCCACAGAGGCGTTAAGGGGGGAAATGTGCTGCAGAATACCTGTCTGGCCTATGAGAATGCACTGCTCCACGGAGCTGATTTGGTTGAGGTGGATGCAGCCATGACTAAGGACGGGGTATTTTACGCCTTTCATGATGGGGAGGAGCCTTATGTGCTGGGGGTACAGGAGAATATCCGCACCATGGATTCCCGCCGGGCGGAGAGTCTGGAGCTGATTAATTCCCTGAACCTGTCCTCAGGGCAGAGGCTGGAGCGGGTGGAGGCTGTGTTTGATTTCCTGCGTGGGAAATGCTTCATCAACGTGGACAGGGCATGGTTCTACTGGGAGGAGATCATCCGCCTGATCCTGAAATGCGGGATGGAGGACCAGGTGATCTTAAAATCCGCGCCGGAGCCTCAGTATCTGGAAATGATGGAAAAAATCGGAAATGGAATCATGTACATGCCCATTCTTCATGAGATGGAAGAGTGGGAGCAGGTGAAGCGGTATGATATCAACGTGGCCGCCGCGGAGCTGATCTTTAAAGATCTGGACAGCCCTTTTCTGGCCGCCGGATTTATGAAAGAGCTGCATGGGGCGGGAATTGCCCCATGGGTAAACTCCCTGACTTTGGATGGAGAGGTGCGGCTCTCCGGCGGACTGGATGACAACCGGGCCATTGCCATGGGCTGTGAGGCGGTATGGGGAAAGCTGGCGGACTATGGGTTTGAGATCATCCAGACGGACTGGCCGGCGCTGCTGAAGGGGTGGGCCGGAAGCCGTGGGTGGTGAAAGGAGCCTGTCCAGCGCATGGCATGGTGAAAGAAGCCTGCCAGCCCATGGCACGGTGAAAGAAGCCTGTCCGGCGCATGGCATAGTGAAAAAAGCCTGTCCAGCCCATGGCACGATGAAAGAAGCGTGACCGCCGCCCGGACAAGGTGAAAGTGACCTTTCCCCCGCCGGGTACGGTGAGCGGTGACATTTAGATAGGGATGTGATATGCTAAAGGCAGAGATGTTGGTTTCAGGCGCATATGAGTGCTTGAAGGGCTGCCTGGATGGAAAATGCCGGAGCTGGTGTTGAGGCTCCGGCATTTTCCGGGTTTAGGGGGCAGAATGTGGATAAACGAGGAGGCGGGGCCAATGGGTGGGGATAAGATGAAGGGGAAACAGTGCGCAGTGATGGTATTTCTGGCAGCAGCGCTGTGCCTGGCCGGTTGCGCCGGAAGCCGGCAGCAGGGTATCACAGCCAGTACCAAGACTCAGGAGAACAGCCTGTCTCAGAGGAACAGAATGAGGGTTCCTGCTGCGATAGTAAGCCTTGCCCTGTGGAAAGCCGCAGATGGAATGAGGGAGGCTCTGGAATATCGGAGAGTCGCGGAGACGGTTCTGGATGGATGGACAGGGACCTACTCCTATTACCAGTATTATCCGCCCAACATCAATATTGACGTGAAGCTCAATGTTTACAACAGCGGCGGCAGATATTTCGCTTACCTGCAGGCGGACGGATTCCAGACGCTGGAGCGGCTTACAGCGCGGATTGAGGGGGACTGGAATCAGATTGACGTTTATGTCTATGATATAGATCCGGATCTGAACAGTTATTTTCAGGAAGGAAGCCTGCTGTTTTCATTGAAAAAAAGCGGTGGAGAGCTTCTGACCAAGTGGGAACAAATGTGGTTCTTTGAACAAACAGGACAGTGGGAAACACAGTTTGAAACACCGGGTGAGCAGCTCCGGGCCGAATGTGTGCCTGTTTCTGAGGCAGAGAAATCTCTGTACCTGGAGGAACGCGGATTTTACGAGGATGAACCGCACTGCCAATATTATGACAGCAGCGGCAGCCTGCAGCTGGAATTCTATTACGATGAAATGCTGGCGCGGGGAGCCGGGTTTCGAAGCGGTTTCACTGACAATGGTTTTAGCTTCCAGGGGTACACGCTGGAGACCTGGCAGGAACCAGATCCCTTTGCTGTGAATGCAGGCGGGGAAGATGGGTCAGACTCAGTGGAGAATTACAGGGAGTTCTATGATTACGATAATGCCGGACATCTGACACATTACCGGTCTGAGGGCGATATTAACTGGCTGAAGGATCAGCCGGGGCGTTATACAGTGATTTCGGCGGACTTTGAATACCGGGAGGACGGCACCCTCCGCACCAGGGAGACCCGCCGTGATCCCAACATATTCGGCTCCACAGGCCAGTGGAGCAAGGACTGGTACGACGAGGCCCAGCGGCTGGTGTACCGGGAAGCCTATATAACCCACGGGAGCTATGATGTTTACTATATCTATAGGGGGGACAGCCAGCGGCCCTCATATAGTTTGCATTTGGACAGCGCGGGATGGAGTCCGTATTTGATTAAGTATGATGGGCGGCAGTGATTCTGCAGGAATACGCAAAAGCAGTTAACAGGAGTGAGAATTAAAAGCGCATAATGTAGTGGAACACCATCAGGAGAAATCTCGGGTTTGTTAATTTGCGACAGCCTGGGATTTTTTGCGTTCTATCCCCGCTTTTTCTTCCCTTTACTTTGCCACCCCAGGGTGCTAAAATAGAACAAGAATTATGCCCTAACTGTCATTTCAAAACGCAATAAGAGGTAAACCGTAATGGACACAAAGAGAATCACAATTGAAGATACAGCAGACATCCGGGATGAGGAACTATCTGAGGCCGCCCAGATCCTTCAGGAAGGCGGCCTGGTGGCGTTCCCCACAGAGACGGTGTACGGCCTGGGAGCCAATGCCCTGGACGAGGAGGCGGCCCGGAAGATCTATGAGGCCAAGGGGCGTCCCTCAGACAATCCTCTCATCGCCCATGTATCCTCCCCGGAGGAGGTGGAGCCTCTAGTGGAATACATACCGGAGAACGGCAGGAAGCTGATGGAAGCCTTCTGGCCCGGCCCCCTGACCATGATCTTTCCCAAGAGCGCCAAAGTGCCCTACGGCACCACCGGCGGCCTGGACACTGTGGCCATCCGTATGCCCAGTGATCCGGTGGCAGGCAGGCTGATTGCCCTGGCCGGCGTGCCTGTGGCAGCGCCCAGCGCCAACACCTCGGGCAGACCCAGCCCCACCACCGCGGACCATGTGTGGCAGGACATGAACGGCCGCATTGATATGATCATCGACGGAGGCCCCGTGGGAATCGGCGTGGAGTCCACAATTGTGGACGTGTCCTGCAGAATCCCCACTGTGCTCCGCCCGGGAGCGGTCACCATGGAGATGCTCAGGGAGGTGCTGGGGGAGGTCAACATTGATCCGGCCATACTTGGCCCCATGTCAGCGGATGTAAAGCCCAAGGCGCCGGGGATGAAGTACAAGCACTATGCCCCCAAGGCGGATCTGACCCTGGTGGAGCCCCTGCCGGAGTGCGCCGAGGACCCGGCTGCTGTGGAGCGCATGATTGAGAAGGTACAGGATCTGGCCCAGGAGAAGCTGGGAGCCGGCTCACAGGTGGGAATAATCTGCACCGATGAGTCGGAGGACAGGTATAAATGCGGACTGGTGAGAAGCATCGGCGCCAGGGCCGAGAAGGCCACCGTGGCCCACAATCTCTACGCAGTGCTGCGGGAGTTCGATGATCTGAAGGTAGAGTACATTTTCTCAGAGAGCTTTTCAGAGGACCACTTGGGCCAGGCTATCATGAACCGTCTGTCAAAGGCAGCGGGCTATCACATTGTCCGTGTATAAAAAGCAGGAGGATCTATGGAAAAACAGACCTTAGGTGATATCACAGCCCAGAAGCTGGTGCAGATGATTCAGGAGAAGGGCTTTGTGCCCGGAGATAAGCTGCCTACGGAGATGGAGCTGTCAGTGGATCTGGGGGTGGGACGTAACACGGTGCGGGAGGCGCTCAGAATTCTGATGTCCCGGAATATTGTGACCATCCGCCAGGGTTCCGGCACCTTTATCTCAGAGAAGAACGGCGTGCCGGACGATCCCCTGGGCTTCTCCATGGTGGACGACCGTGGCAAACTGACGACAGATCTGCTGCAGGTCCGGGTTATCCTGGAGCCGTCCATTGCAGCCCTGGCAGCCCAGAATGCCACGGACGAGGATCTGCAGAAACTGGAAGGGATTCTGAAAGAGGTGGAAGAGCTGGTGCGCAGCCGGGGAGACTACGCGGAGAAGGATTCCCAGTTCCACGCCCAGATCGCGGCCTGCAGCCACAATATGGTGATGTCCAACCTGGTGCCGGTGATCACTGACGGCGTCCGGGTCTTTGCCAGGACGGTGAAGGAGACAGAGTATGACCAGACCCTTGTATCCCACCGCGCGATTTACGAGGCCATCCGGGACAAAAGAGCAGTGGAAGCCCAGCAGGCCATGTACTTTCACCTGATGTACAACCAGAACCGCTATATTGAAGAACTGAATAAAGACAAACTCATGGGATGAATTTTGAAATTCATCCTTTTTTTATTGACTTATACACAGAAACGTGGTAAAAATAAATTATATTCATGGGATGAATAAAAGCGATAGAAAACTAAAACAAAAGCGCCGTACATACCAGGAGGGCAAGAAAATGGAACAGCTGTATGATGTATTGATAATCGGCGGAGGCGTTGTGGGAAGCGCCATCGCCCGGGAGATGGCCAGATACCGGCTGAAAACAGGGGTATTGGAGAAGAATCTGGATGTGTGCTATGAGACCAGCGGACGGAATTCCGGCGTGGTGCACGGGGGATTTGCCTACGACACCGGAACCCTGAAGGCCAGGCTGTGCGTGGAGGGCAACAGAATGATGGACCAGTTGTCGGATGAGCTGGGGTTCCGGTTCCAGCGCTGCGGCAAGGTGCTGGTGGGCAATACCCCAGAGGATATGGAGACTCTGGAGCGCACCTTAAAGCAGGGCGAGGCCAACGGCTCCCGGGGTCTGGTGATCATTGACAAGGAGGAGCTTCACCGGCTGGTTCCCGCAGTGGTGGGGGAATTTGCCATGTTCTCCCCCAACAGCGGCATTGTGGACCCCTTCGGCTACACCATCGCCCTGGCGGAAAATGCCTGTGACAATGGGGTGGAATACCACCTGGACCATGAGGTGACGGGGATAAGCCGGGGGCAGGACGGAGTGTACACGATCTCCACGGTCAAGGGAGAATTTAAGACCAGGTGGGTGATAAACAGCGCCGGTCTGGGCTGCGGCAGGATCTCCGGCATGCTGGGCCTCACAGGTTACGAGGTGATCGGCTCCAAGGGGGACTACATTATACTGGATAAACGCACCGGCCCTCTGCTGCCCATGCCCGTGTACCCAGTTCCCAGCAACACCTACATGGGGATTCATGTGACCAATACCACGGACGGCAACGTGATCATCGGCCCCAATGCGGAGATGACCATGGATTTTACATATTACGGGGTCCCTCAGGAGAATATGGATTATCTGGCGGAAAGTGCCTCCAGCCTGTGGCCCTGTATCCATAAATCAGACTATATCCGCAATTACAGCGGAATCCTCCCCAAATGGGTGGACGGCAATGGGGTGATCCAGGACTTTAAGATTGAGATCCGGGACGATGTGGCTCCTGGCGCCGTCAACCTGGTGGGAATCGAGTCCCCGGGCCTGACCGCGGCTGTGCCCATCGCCCGTTACGTCATTTCCCTGATGAAGGAGCGGGAGAAGCTGGCGCCGAACCCGGATTTCAACCCTGTGCGCCGCGGAATTATCCGCTTTGAAGAGCAGACCGTGGAGGAGCAGGCCAGGCTCATTCATGATAATCCTGACTACGGCGAGGTAGTGTGCCGCTGTGAGAAGGTGACAAAAGCGGAGATCCTTCAGGCCATCCACAATCCGCTGGGCGTGGATACCATGACTGGGATCAAATACAGGACCCGCTCCATGATGGGCCGCTGCCAGGGCGGTTACTGTCAGATGCGCATCGCCCAGATGATAGAGGAAGAATTGGATAAAAAAGAGACGGAAGTGCGCTACGCAAGGCAGGGGTCCCAGATGTTCTTCGGCAAAGTCCGCGAGAGCTGATCAGAAAGAGGTGCGGTGATGGAGATAAAAAGAGAATATGCAGACGTGATCATTGTGGGCGGCGGCCCGGCCGGGCTGGCCGCTGCGGTGAAACTGTACCAGAAGGGGATCAAGGACATCCTGATAATTGAGCGGGAGAAGCAGCTGGGCGGCATTCTGCGCCAGTGCATCCACGACGGCTTCGGCCTGACCCGTTTTAAAACCACCCTCAGCGGGCCGGAATATGCCAGGCGCTTTATAGACCAGGTGGAGGAGCTGGAGATTCCCTATATTACAGATGCCACCGTGCTGGACGTGTCCGGCCAGAAGGTGGTGACAGTGGCAGCCAGGGACGGGATGAGACAGTGGCAGGCCAGGGCGGTGATCCTGACCATGGGCTGCAGGGAGCGCACCAGGGGAGCGCTGGGAATCCCAGGGGAGCGCCCCGCCGGGGTGTTTACCGCCGGGGTTGCCCAGGCCTATATCAATCTGTACAATACCATGCCTGCCAGGGAAGCGGTGATTCTGGGCTCCGGCGATATCGGCATGATCATGGCCAGGCGCCTGACTCTGGAGGGGGCACATGTCCAGGCGGTATTTGAGATCCAGCCCTATCCCAGCGGCCTGCCCAGGAACATCGAACAGTGCTTAAACGACTACAACATTCCACTGTATTTAAGCCACACCGTCACAGCCATTCACGGCAGTTCCAGGCTGACCGGTGTGACGGTATCCCAGGTGGATGAGCATTTTAAGCCCATTCCGGGCACGGAGAAGGAGTACAGCTGCGATACCCTGATCCTGTCTGTGGGCCTGCTCCCGGAGAATGAGCTGTCCCTGGACGCCGGTGTGGAGCTGGACCAGAGAACCAGGGGCGCTGTGGTGGATGAGCATTTCCAGACAAATGTAGACGGCATCTTCGCCGCAGGCAATGTGCTGCACGTCCACGACCTGGTGGATTTTGTGTCCATGGAGGCGGAGGAACTGGCGGGCAGCGCGGCGGAATATGTGGAGAAAGGCGTTCTGCGCCCCTGTACCATAGCTGTGAAAACCGACCGGAATATTAACCACACCGTGCCCCAGCGGGTAAGCGGGGCCAGGGATATCAAGCTGTCCATGCGTGTGAACCGCCCCTTAAAGGACTGCAGGCTTGTGGTGAGCCAGAACGGCAGGGAGATTGCGGCAAAAAAGATGAAAAAAGCCATTCCGGCGGAAATGATCCAGATTACGGTAAAGTCCGATAGATTGGAAAAAAATGGGGATTTGGAGGTAAATGTGGAATGCTGAGAGAATTTACATGTATTATCTGCCCAAACGGGTGCGAGATCGAGGCAGACATTGAAAATGGGGAAATCCGCTCCATAGAGGGCGCCACGTGTCCCAAAGGCATGGATTACGTACGGCAGGAGCTGACAGACCCCCAGAGGAATATCGCCACCTCCGTGCTGGTGCGGGGCGGAATTCTGCCTCTGGCCAGCGTGCGGCTGACCAGGGCCATTCCCAAGGACCGGATATTCGACGCCATGAAGGCGATTAAGGAGATCAGTCTGGACGCGCCGGTGGAGGCGGGCACAATTGTAGCCCGGAATCTTCTGGGCTGCGGGAGCGATGTGATTGTGACAAAGGCGGTCGCAGCCCGGTAAACATGAAAATGACAAATGAACTGCGTGGGTTGAAAATTACTGTAATGCTGCAGAGACCCACGCAGATGCATATTCATCCGCCTCTTTTGGATAGTCATAATGTAACTTGTCCGCAATTTCACTGGCAGCCAGCCGGAACAGATCCATGGTGCACAGCAAGGCCCTTGCCATGTCCTCTTTTTCATAATGGGAGAAGCAGCCGGACAGGGTCTGCACAGTCCGCTCATCCGCCCATTCTTCCAGAAAACGTCCGTTGTGCCAGACGTCATAATCCAATCCATTCTGTATAAGGGCCCGGCACTCAATGAGGGCCAGAAGCTTCCACTTCATATAACTGTCAACACACATTTTAGCTGTCCACAGTTCCCCGCGGACCAGCTTTTTTGCCGTCCAGACAGTGTGATACCAGAAATCATTTACAATATTGATAAATTCCGCCTCCGCCATCAGGCCCCGGGCCGGTTTATCAACGGGAAATGCCGGAAGCAGCGGCCTGATCCCCATTTTGTCAATTAGAATACGGCAGCCGCGTTCTAAAATCCCCCCTATCTCCCCGCTCCCTATGATGGCGTTAAAATGACTTTTGGGGAGAATCACAAAATCCACATCCAGGGCATGTTCAAAAAGGATTCTCCTCTCTTTGGCGCCGCCCACGGTATCCTCTGTAAACGATATATGAAACTTCCCAATTTGTTCCAGCCAGCTGTCGGATAGAAGATAATCATCCGGATTCTCAACAACCATAACCAGGTCCAGGTCAGAGTATTGGTCTGCCGGATGATCCTCCCTTGCCTGTGACCCTATCATGAATGCAGCATATAAATCATCATTTTGCCTGCCCCACAGAACAAAATTCTCGATCATACTGCTAAAACGGTTCATTTCTTCAGCACCTCCATTCAATGATATCATTCAGATCCTTTCGCGGCCTCGCAGCCGGAGCTTCGTCTGCATATCCGACCGTCATGGCTGCATACAGTTCCCCTTCTGTGCCCAGCCAGCCGCACAGCTCCCTGTAAGCAAAGTATGTATCGCAGATCCACAGGCTGCCCAGCCCCAATTCCGTTGCGGTCAATGTCATATTTTCAATGGCAGCGCCAATGGACTGTGCATTGCATATTTCATAGACCCGCTCTTCGGCAGATAAGGGAAGATGGATATCCGCCCCCAGCGTATTGATGATGAAAATGACCACAGGGGCCTGGCTCATAATGTGCAGCGTATACTCAGCGCCTTTTAAAAACCTTGCGCTTTCCGGCAGAAGGGGATTGGTTTTCTCCCTGTCCAGCCCCTGTTCCATGGCTGAAAGCATCTCCTTTTTCGCCTCCCCGGCGGCAACCACGAATTTCCAGGGCTGCCTGTTTTTGGAGGAGGGAGCCAGGGCCCCTGCCTGGATGATTTCTTCGATTATGGACCGGGGTACATGATCGGTTTTGTATTTGCGGATACTGCGTCTGCCGGTTATGGCCTGAATCATCTGATGCACCTCTCAATTCTGATTTTCAAAGTCTGGTATCTATACTCTAAAATTAAAACCTGCAGCTGTCAAGGGTCTGGCAATTTATTGAATTTATTTGTCTTTTTCCCCATTTTGTTCTATGATAGTAGCAAACATATAGGAGGAAAGAACAATGTCTGATAAACGCGCGGATTACATCACGTGGGATGAATATTTTATGGGGGTTGCCATTTTGGCGGGCAAGCGGTCCAAGGACCCCAGCACCCAGGTAGGGGCCTGCATTGTGAGCCAGGATAACAAGATTCTGTCCATGGGCTACAACGGATTCCCCAAGGGCTGCTCTGACGATGAATTCCCATGGGGGAAGGAGCACGAGGGGGAGGACCCCTATAATGCCAAATACTTTTACTCCACCCACAGCGAGCTCAATGCGATCCTGAACTACAGGGGCGGAAGCCTGGAGGGCAGCAAGCTGTATGTGACTCTGTTCCCCTGCAATGAGTGCGCCAAGGCCATCATCCAGTCGGGCATAAAAACCATTGTCTACGGCCAGGACAAGTATGCAGGCACCCCCGCGGTGCGCGCCTCCAAGCGCATGCTGAACGCAGCGGGCGTGCGGTATTACCAGTATCAGGCCACCGGCCGCAAGATTGAATTAGAGGTATAACCATGACGATCCTTTTGGCAGCAGTCAACGCCAAATATATACACTCCAATCCCGGGATCTACAGCCTGAAAGCCTACGCCCAGACGGTAAACGGGGCGGACTGCCCGGACATAGAGCTGGCGGAATACACCATCAACCACCAGCCTGAGCAGGTTCTTAAGGACCTGTACCGCCGCAGGCCCCAGGTCATCGGCTTCTCCTGCTATATCTGGAATATCACCTTTATCCGGGGACTGACCGGGGACCTGGCCAAGATCCTGCCGGAGACTGAGATCTGGCTGGGCGGCCCCGAGGTATCCTTTAACTGCCAGGAAATGCTGGAAGAGCTGCCCGGGGTCAGAGGCATTATGAAGGGGGAAGGGGAAGAGATATTCGCGCGCCTGGCGCGGGCTTATGGAGACAGCTGGGGCGGACGGACGCCGGAGACGAACCGGAGTGGGGACGCCGCCGGGAACCTTCCCGCTGTGCCGGATACTTCTCTGGCCGCCATCCCCGGCCTTTGTTTCCGCCTGCCGGACGGAACATTTGCAGATACGCCCCAGAACCCGGTGATGGATTTAAGCGCCCTCCCGTTTTACTACGGACAGATGGGCCTGGATGGGCTGGAACACCGGATTGTCTACTATGAGAGCAGCCGCGGCTGTCCATTTTCCTGCTCCTACTGCCTGTCCTCTGTTGACAAGGCCCTGCGGTTCAGGGATCTGGAGCTGGTGAAGGCGGAGCTGGACTATTTTCTGGAGAGGAAGGTGCCCCAGGTGAAGTTCGTGGACCGCACCTTCAACTGTAAGAAGAGCCACGCCATGGCAGTGTGGAGGCATATTCTGGAGCGGGACAACGGCATCACCAACTTTCACTTTGAGATTGCGGCGGATCTGCTGGACGAGGAGCAGATGGCCCTGCTGAAGCAGATGCGCCCCGGCCTGATCCAGCTGGAGATCGGCGTCCAGACCACCAATCCCCGGACCCTGGAGGAGATTCACAGAAAGACGGACATCGGCCGCATCGGGGATCTCACCGCCCGCATCAACAGCTGGCACAACATCCACCAGCATCTGGACCTGATCGCAGGCCTGCCCTATGAGGGCATTGGGCGGTTCCGGCAGTCCTTTAACCAGGTGTATGCCATGGAGCCTGAGCAGCTCCAGCTGGGCTTCCTGAAGGTCCTGAAGGGGTCCCACATGGCGCAGATGCAGAATGAATACGGCCTGTGCTGCTCCTGCCTGCCGCCCTATGAGGTGCTTTCCACCAGGTGGATTACCTATGGGGAGCTGCTGGAGCTGAAGGATGTGGAGGAGATGCTGGAGGTTCATTTTAACAGCAGGCAGTTTGTCCACACTCTTGCCATGTTCTGCGGGGAGTTTTCCACACCCTATGACATGTTCCTTCACATGGCGGGTTACTACCGCAGCCGCGGCCTCACCGGGATCAGCCACAGCCGCATCGCCAGATATGACATTTTCTGGGAAATGATCATGGCTCTGGATTTGGATGAAATGCGTCTGGAAATGTACCGGGATCTGTTGATGTATGATCTGTATCTCAGGGAAAATGTGAAGAGCCGCCCGGTATTTGCCAGGGATCAGAGCAGATTCAAGGGGAGGGTGAGGGAATTGTTCCAGGCGGAGGCTGCCTCTCCGGTATATCTGACCGGCTATGAGGGATATGACTCCCGCCAGATGAGCAAGATGGCCCACGCGGAGGGCATGGGAGATGGAAGCCTGGTGCTGTTCGACTACCGGGCCAGAGATCCCTTAAGCCATAACGCGGCTGCGTACCGGATTCCCTAAGGCGCGGCACAGGGTCCCGCATGTTTCGGCCCATCAGATAAAATACAGAAAGGAACTTACACCATGGCAAAACGAGAGACAAAAGCCCAGCTGGCACAGCGGGTAGCCCTGATCCTGGACGCCCTGGACCAGGAGTACGGCAGGGAATACATCTGTTACTTAAACCACGAGACACCGTGGCAGCTTCTCATTGCTGTGATTATGAGCGCCCAGTGCACGGACGCGCGGGTAAACATTGTCACCGAAACCCTGTTTAAGAAGTATGACACCCTGGAGAAGTTCGCCGGGGCTGACTTAAAGGAGCTGGAACAGGATATCCACTCCACCGGCTTTTACCACAACAAGGCCAAGAATATCATCGCCTGCTGCCGGACCCTGGTGGAGGAATACGGCGGACAGGTGCCCAGCAGCTTAGAAAAGCTGACCTCCCTGGCAGGCGTGGGCCGCAAGACAGCCAACGTGATCCGGGGCAACATTTACAACATGCCCAGCATTGTGGTGGACACCCATGTAAAGCGCATCTCCAGGAAGCTGGGCCTGACCCGCAATGAGGACCCTGAAAAGATTGAGTATGATCTGATGAAGGTGCTGCCCCAGAATCACTGGATTCTCTGGAATATCCACATCATCACCCTGGGCCGCACCATCTGCGTGGCCAGAAGCCCTAAATGCGGGGAATGTTTTCTCCAGGAATACTGTCCCAGCAGAGGAAAGTGAGGAGCCGGACTGAATGACACGGGAATATTTTCTTAAAACTAAGCGGCTTGGTTTCTCAAAATGGAAGGACACGGATCTGGAACTGGCCAATCATCTGTGGGGAGATAAGGACGTTACCAGGTTTATCTGCGCGGCAGGAGTGTTTACACCTGTCTCTTATACACATCTGACGCTGCCGACGAGCGATCTAGTGTAGATCTCGGTGGTCGCCGTATCATTAA